>JBDRTC010000428.1:0-4462 GCA_043824335.1 Planctomycetota bacterium
GAATGACGAAGTAACTCGGCAGCTTCACGGTTGACTGAATACTGAACGCTTGGCGCTTCCTTCTTCACACTTCAACATTCCTTGTTCGATATTCGATATTCCTGTTGAATTGGTATATTATTCTTTGCGAGTTGCCTCAGCAGAATGCGATGTTTCCGTGTTGGGGGCCCGGTCCCGCGTCAAGGTTCCTTTCATCCTTACGGTCCCCGTTTCTGCCGATGGCGGAACTTCCCTCCCAGGAACTGGCCGGTAAAGAAGGCGGCCACGAGAACTGGGAAGGTGGTAAGACTCCAACCGAGCCCCGAGAGGATGCGCAGGGCGGCCACGAGGGGGACGGGAGCGTGTACGGCCACGAACCAGGGCAGCGTGAACCTTTGCGTTCCCGCCCTCCAGTAGCCGAAGGGGAGGTTCACCAGCACGACTGCGACCGCCACCGACCATGCGCTATGGATCATCTCGACTCCAGATTGACAGCCTCTCGCCCCTCGCTTGCGCTTCGGGCTAGTATCTCAGGACTGTTGAAATTGTCGGTTGGGTGGCACTGGCGTCTCGCCAGTGCTTGGGCCCTGACACTGGCGAGACGCCAGTGCCACCCACAAAATCAATCGTCGCAGGGTACTATTGTGGCCGAGGGACGACCTCACTTCTCCTTCTCTACCCAGAGCCCCTCGTAACCGTTTGGGATGACCATCACGCCTCGGTGAAGTGCCACGGACGCCGGGTTGCCGGGCACGTTGAGGGCTTCCACCAACTCGGGCCGCTCGGGGTTCGAGACGTCGACCACACTGACGTCGCCCGCCCTTCGATCGGCCAGGTAGACGAGATCGCCCTCTCGCCGCGGCCGGCCTTTGAGGAAACGCGACTCGACGCGGTACGTGCTCAACTCCTCCGGCGGCCGAAGCTCGCCTCGCTTGATCCGCAGCAAGCCTCCTCGGGTGACCACGAGGCAATCGCCATCGAGCGGAACCGTGCCGTCGCCGCCAAGCCGGTGGGGGTACTGGTCGCCGCTGAACGTCGGACCCGACTCGCTATAGATATCATACCAGCGGAGTCCACCCAACTGCCAAAGAATGCAGACGGCCCGGTCGTCGATCAGATCCTCACCGATGTGGTAAAGAAACCCGTGGCCCGTGTCGCGGAACACGCGCTTCGGGGCGGCGGGATCGGAGACGTCGACGATTTCGAGGACGGACAGATCGACCTGCACAATCGCGTACTTGCCGCCCGCGGGGACTGCAACGTCTCGCACGACACCTCGCTCCGGCCGGTAGCGCCCGATGGGCGAAAGGGCGCCCTCGGCCGACCGCCGCCAGATCGACAGCCCGCCGCTCTCCTCGGCCACAAACACCTGGTCGCCGAGCACTTTCACGCCCATGGCGAATCCTTGGGTGTCGTAGCGGTGGAGCTTCTCGATCTCGGGCCACAGCCGGACGAGGTGAAGGCCGTCGCTTCCGGCGGCCACCACGGCCGTGTCGCCAAGGAAATCGACCGCCCGCACCTGCCCGTTGGGCCGATAGATGCGGAATCGCTCGTGACTTTTGGGCGCAAATGGCGGAATCACCGGGGGCGTGTCGGGTTCGGGCACCACGGGCCGGGCAAGCCCTTCGGCCTCGACGACGTGCAGGTCCGTCCAGGCCCCGGCCACGTAGATGGTGTCTTTGGCGAGCGCAAGCCCGCCCACCGGGCCGGGGAGCTGATGGCGCTCGACGTGCGCAAGCTGCCGATGCGCGACGAACGAAGGCCTTTTGGGGTCCGCGACGTCGACCACGAACAGGCCGTTGTACGTGTCGGCCACAAAGGCGTAGTCGCCGGCCACCTTGACGCTCCACATGTCCATGCCGATTCGGTAAAAGGGCGGCGTTTTGATCCGCGACACCAGCGCCGGCTTGGCCGGGTCGGAAACCTCGAAAATCTCCAGGCCGTGACCGCAACCGAAACCGGGATCGCCCTCCCGCGGCGATGATTTCCTTCTCGCCCGCGAGTGGTGCCCGGTGGCCACCAGCACGTGCTGGCCCCGGACGGCGACGCCGTCGCCGTAGCCGTCCAACGGGCACCGGGCCGTGATCGTTGGCTCGCGGGGATTTTGTGCGTTTACGACAACCAGCTCCGAAGTGCCCCAAACGCCCACGTAGGCGTAGCCGTCTCGAAAGGCCACCGACTGCGCCTCGCCCGTTCGTGCCGTGCCCAGGTGGGCCGGTTTGCAGGGGTCGGAAACGTCGACGAATTCCACGCCGTGGAGTCGGCAGGCCACGGCGAGCACGTCGCCGGAAACGTCGACCCCCGTGGCCACCTCGATGGCGTCGTAGTGAGAGAGCAGCTCGGGTTTGCGGGGCGTGTGCACGTCGACAACGTAAACGCCGTGCTCGCGCGAGGTGACGTAAGCAACGCCGGCCTCGACCACAATCTGCCGCGTGTTCCCCAGCCCGTCGATCCTTCCGATGATCTGCGGATTCGCCGGACTGGATATGTCGAACACGTGCAGCCGGCCGCTGCCGATCGTGTAAAGCACGTCGTCGACGACGCACGCGGCCATCGTGGGGCCGATCCCCACGTTCCTGGTGATCGTCAATTCCCGGCCGTACCGGTCCTGCGGACGCCCGGCGTCAGAATCACCCGCGAGGGCACTTGGGCCGGCCACTGCCCACACGACGATGCACACGGTAAGAGCGTTCATGGAACTCAGGGCCTCTCGGGCGAGCGCTTGGTGACGGCCGCGACCCAGCCGCCTTTGCCGGGCGCGGTGATCGTGACGCGGCCGCTTTCGAGCGTGTCGCGATCCGACCATTCGCCGGTGCCCAGGTCGATCCAGGCCAGTTCGAGCGGGCCCGGGACTCCGCTCAGGTCGAGTTCGACGGAGCCGCCGTCGGTGAAATAAAGAGCGTACGCTTTGCCGGGGGACGCCGCCAGGTAGGCCTCGTCTTCGGTCCGGTCGCTGAGCAGCTCGTTGTGCGGCTCGACGTCCCACATCTTCACCCGCGTTTCCAGCTTCCGCACGGCCTTGAGGCTCGCCTGGGCAATCGGCTGGAGCCCGTTGCCCGACCCGTCGCGATGGAACCGGGCCGAGGCGCTCCCGCCGAGGAGGTTGCGCCAGAATCGCTCCACGCCGTCCTCCGGACTGCCGGAACCCCACGAGGTGTTTCCACTGCCGTAGATCTTCGTGTGGTTGACGGGCCGAGGGCTCTGCTTCACCCGGTCGAGCACCCACTGGAGCCGGTTCCAATGGGCCTCGTTGAAATTCCTGCTGTTGACCTGCGAGAGGTCGATGAACGGGTAGATTTCGGGCTGGTCGATCGCCTGACGCACCTTGGCCGACGACTCGGGCTGCCAGCCGTCGTCGAACATGTCGGTGACGTACACCTCGACGCCGGCCTCCTCCGCCCTCTTGCGGATGAACTCCATCCAATACCGGCCCCACCGGGGCGAGGTCGAGGTCTCGTTGTTCATGCAGTAAAGCACGTTGCCGTACGGAAGGCTGTGGGAGAGCATCTTGGCGACGAACCGCTCCTGGTACCGCCGGATGGCGTCGTATTGCGGCCGGTGCTCTTTCATCGCCGGGATGGAGTGAAAGAAAGGATGCTTGTCGCGGGAGGGATGATCGGGATACCGGTCGGCCAGGCCGGTTTCTTCCGCCGAATAGTTGACGTTGTTGGCCGGGCGGTAGGGGCTCGCCTGCCAGTGGCTCATCCCCCGGGCGTCGGTGTAGTCGAACCGGTCCCAGACCTCGATCTGCACGATCACGTCGCGCTCGTACGTCCAGCGCAGCAGGTTCTCGAAACGGGTCCAGTGTTCGTCGTTCCATGCCTCCAGGTCGTATTTCCCGCTCTCAAGCCGCTTGAACGCCTGAACCTCAAAGCCCTTATCCACCCGGGCGCTCATCGTGTTGCGCACGTAGTTCCCCCCCACGCTTGCCAACAAATCGAGCTGCTCCTTGAGATCGGGAATCTGATAAAGGCTGTCATCCTTGGTTCCGCCCACCAGAAGCACGGGCTCCCCCTTGTACTGCCAGTATCGCGGGTCGGCCGCGTACGGCTTAATGCGGTCGGGATTGCCGGTCGCCGCGGACCCTCGATTCTCAGCCCCGGAGGCCCCAACTCCGAGCAAGAGAAGAAACATGCAGACTATCAGGCGTTTCATGGCAAATCGCTCCAATGCGGGTGTTATCCGGGCTATTGGAATTCAGAGATCTGGAGGGACCAGCGCCGGGAAATTCGTTTTCAGCCAGTCGATGACGTCGGCTCTAAGCTGTTTGGCGGTGTTCAGCAGATCATCCGCATCTTGCTTGCTGACAACGCCAATCCGCTGGTACATTCCTTGCCCCCGCAGTCTTGAGCAGCGTTCGAGATGGTCCGCCGTGGAGGACCATTGATTACCGAGAGTCAGTCGCAACGAATCGATGCCATACTTGTGGTGTCCCTGACCCTTAGGTACTCGGTACCCGGATGCAAGGAGTGCGATCATGCAC
>JBDRTC010000429.1:0-7333 GCA_043824335.1 Planctomycetota bacterium
CGAAGGCGGTCGTGGGGCGCAACGAAGAGGAGAACGCCCTGCTCCGAGGTTTCTTTGCCGAACCGGCCGCCCCGGAGCCGGCCATGCTCCATCCGGAAAACTTCCCCGGTCCAGACGTGCTCGTGATCGGCAACGTGAGCCGGGAAACGATCGAGTTCGGCGGGGCCCTGCTCCTGCGTTTCTCCAAACGTTTCGACCCGGAAAACGCCCAGGTCCGCCTTGCACGCCTGACTTCGTCGGAGGTGCTGAGGATCCGCCAGACCGAGGCGGCCGCGCTGGCCCTCCTCCTCTAATCACCCCCGAGGGGGGTGCGAACAAAAAGCCCCAACTCTTTTGAGATTGGGGTGTTACAGAGCGACTGAGCCCGTTGGTTGCCAAGGCCAAGAAACAGAAACGCCCAGGCAAACGCCGGGCGTCTCTTTCTCGTCGTAGCAGGTTGGAAGATGGGAGCAGTCGTTCGATTTCCAAGCGGCGAACCCGCCCAGACGACTTACTTCTTCTTCCGGGTAGCCTTCTTCTTCTTGGCTGCCTTCTTCTTCTTGGCTGCCTTCTTCTTGGTAGCCTTCTTCGTGGCCACCTTCTTCTTGGCCGCCTTCTTCCTGGTTGCCTTCTTCTTGGCCACCTCACGTCCTCCTAACTGATGTTGTGGGCGATCTCCTTGCCGACAGTCGGGCTGGGTCCGAAGCTCGACAGATTGGTCGCCACAGAAACAAGACAACAAAATCACCAACGTCTTGTCGCCGACGCAGCCTCGCGTCAGAACAAGTTGTGGTTACCGGTTCTGATCTCCTCCCACTTTGAAAAACCCAAAGCCCCACACTTACAGTGCTTCCCCGGCTTGTAATTTCAAATCATCGTACCCATTTTCCGGAACTTTGCAAGTACAATTCTCCACGGAGTACAAAAAAGTGTACGCTGAAGCCCGGCGCGCACGTCGTCTCTATCCAGATTCGAGCGCCGTGACGACATCGTTCGAGGCGATTGCCGATCGCTCCCGCGCAACTGCGATCGGGCGACGCGCAATCTATGTCGATGTGGGTTTCGCGAACGCCGCGCGAGGCAATCGCGCGTTCTCGATTACTCTCGCAGCGGTCCCGTTGCCGCACAAGCTCCCGTTGTTGACCCATCGTGCAAATACCCCTATCGCTCCGCGCGTCCAAGCGGGCCCGGTGCCCGTTGGCACGATGGCGCGGCCAAACTGAACGCCGGCCGACGCCTTCTTTCCGCGGAGCCGTAGCCTGGGCGCAACCTATTGTGGCACAACAATTTGGAAATCAGAGGGGTTGCCGTCCGAACGGCCGAATGAGGCACGCGGCACCGGCGTCTCGGTTGGGTGACCCAGGATGCCGAAGCCGTGAGGAACCGCCGCCACGGTCAGCGCGATGCGAAGATCAAGCGCGCGATTCGGCGCGTTGAGACGCCCCGGAAAGAACAACCTCATCCGCGATTACTCTGTTCTCGCGGAAGTGCTCGCAAGAACAGAAAGCGTCGCCCGAAGCGCGTCGTTGAAGCGCGCCGATCGGGAGCGCTGAACCGGAATTGCTTTTATCGAGAGGCTGCCTCGCGGCGTGGTGCAAGGCGCGATCGAAGTGCCGAAAAAAAATTTCCGACTTCCCGACTTTTTGTCGGAATTTGTGCTCGGAGAGAATGAGTCACCTCGTTTTCGGCGCTTTCCGAGCGCCTGAAAAGCGCCCGATTCAACACGCGCGAGGTCTTCGATCCGGCCGCTCTCGCCTGTCGTCGGCTTCAGTCGATCAAGCCGCGGAGAAACTCCGTGCTCGCCCGGATGTTCTCATCGGAACCGTGACATTCGATTGACACGACGCCGTTCCAGTCGGTTTCCTTGAGATAGGCGAAGCATTTCTTGATGTTCTCGGCGTTCACGCCGCCGCCGATGGGCACTTCGCTGCAGGCAATGCCCGTCTCCTGACCCCGAACGGCCGCGGCCAACCCTTCGCTGACGTCCTTGATGTGGGCGTGGGAGAGGTATTTTCGGAAGATTGTCAGGTACTCCAGCGGGTCCAGCCCGGCAATGAACGAGTTGCCCGTGTCCATGTTGAACCGGAGGTATTCCGACTCGAAATAGGAGAAGAGCCGCTGCATGAACTCGGCGTCGCTGGTATACGGGCCGTGGGGCTCCACGTTGATGATTACCCCGTAATCCTCGGCCCAGGGGAGGCACTGGCGGTAGTTGTCGCAGGTGATCCGGAAGACCTCGTCCTTCGAGAAGCCCTCGATCTCGAAGGCCCCGTCGACCGTGTCAACCATGGGGCAGCCCAGTTCAGCGGCGAAGCGGATCGACTGCTGCACGTACTGCACGCCGAACGTGGAGCCGTCGGGGCCCATCAACGGGTAGGAACCGTCAATTTGGGAAACCTGGAGGCCCTTTTCGTCGCAGTAACGCTTCAACGCCCGGGGGTTCGACTGTAGCGAGATCCCCGGTTCGTAGCCCATCGCCTGAAGGAAGTATTGCCCATGGATCGCGGCGAACTCGATGTGCTTCAGGCCGTACTTGACAGCCGCGTCGGTGGCCGCCTTGAAGCTGCCGCTGAGCACGCGCCAGTTGTCGGTGTGCAGTCCCAGTTCGATCATCTTCGGTCTCCTCGAAAGTAACGGGTTGGCTTGCGGGAAGGTTCAACGGCCCGTGGTCCACGAGATGGCAAGAGGATAAAGGACTCGCGATGCCGCTTCAAGCCCCTCAGAGCGGGGACGAGCAAGGCATGCGGAGTCGTAGGTTATGCTTCAGCATAACAAATGGCCCAATCGCCGATATGCTAAAGCATAACCTACGCCCTGGCGAAGCGCCGTCGGTTCGAGTACGATCACGTCGACGCCCCACGCCGCAGGCCCGGTGCCGGAGATCGACGATGCCCGATTTCGAGAATTTCAAGAAAGCCGTGTTTTGCCGGGGCGAGCCCAAGCGGGTGCCGCAGTTCGACGGAACGGTCGCCGAAGACACAAAGGCCCGGCTGCTCGGAAGGCCGATCGAGGGCATCGAGGAGGAAGCGGAGTTCTGCATGGCGGCAGGCTACGACTTCGTGCCCCTGACGATCGGCTTCCGTCAAACGATCCGCGGCGAGAAGCAGGGGATCATGGGCGCCAAGCAGGTCGACACCACGCTCCTGAAGCCGCACGAGGCCCAATACAATCCCTATCAGGAGGGCAAGAACACCCGCATGTGGGCGGAAGAGGGCTCCGGCGTGATTCGCGACGAGGCCACGTTCGACAACTTCGACTGGCCCGACCCCGACCGCTCCTACAGCTACGACACGCTCGAAAAGCTCGCCACGCTACTGCCCGACGGGGCCATGGCGATCGTCAACGTGGGTTACGTCTTCACCGCTCCCTGGATGCTCATGGGCTTGGAGGATTTCTGCATGGCCCTGGCCCAGGGCGAGCCGCTGGTGCTGAAGGTCATCGAGCGGGTGGCAGGCATTCAGAAGCGGGTCGTGGAGAACCTGCTCCAGTTCGACTGCGTCGGCGCGATCCGCATGCCCGACGACCTGGGACACACCGGCGGCACCATGGTCAGCCCAAGATTCCTCAGACAGTACATCTTTCCCTGGCACAAACAGATCGGCGACATGGTCCGCGCCAAGGGCCTTCCTTACCTTTTTCACTCCGACGGGCGCCTGTACGAGGTGATCGACGACCTTCTCGCCTGCGGCTACCACTCCCTGCACCCTTGCGAGCCGGCGAGCATGGACATCGTCGAGCTGAAACGGAAGTACGCCGGCCGGCTCTGCCTGATGGGAAACATCAATCTCGACTCCACGCTCTGCCTGGGCACGCCGGACGACGTCGCCGAGGAGGTCAAGCTGCGGCTTCGCACGGTCGCTCCCGGCGGCGGCTACTGTTGCGGCTCCTCGAACTCCATTCCCGAGTACGTCCCCTACGAAAACTACGTGGCCATGATCGAGACCATCCAGCGGTACGGCCAGTACCCAATCCGCGGATGCTGAGTGCGGGAAGGGAATGCTGAATGCTGAATGCTGAATGCTGAATGATGAATGATGAATGATGAACGGGAGCTGCCGCTTGCGGCTTAGCCGACCAGCCAAACCATGCCCGACTTCGCCAATCTCCGAACCGCACTCCTCTGCCAGGGTGAGCCGGCCCATGTGCCGGCGTTGGAATACCACGTCGACAAGCCAATCAAGTCCCAATTCCTGGGCCGCGAGGCGAAGACCCTCGACGACGAGGTCGAATTCTGCCTCCGCGCCGGCTACGATTTCGTGCCCATCCTCTTCGGCATCCGGCTCACGCTGGTCCAACGGGCGCTAGAAGCGGCCGAGCAGGGCGAGGGCAAAGGGCACATGAAGCGGGCGGAAGCCCAATACAGCGCCAATGAGCACGGAACCAGCGCCCGGCTCTGGGCGGAAGAGGGCGTTGGGCTGATCCCCGACTCGGCCGCATTGGCCAACTTCGATTGGCCCGACCCCGACCAGTACAACTACCAAGACGTTGGACAACTCGGCGAGCTACTCCCCAACGAGGCCAAAGTCATCCCGGCCGTGGGCTACATCTTCGCCGCCGCCTGGATGCTGGTCGGGTTCGAGCGGTTCTGTCTCGACCTGGCCGAAGGGGGCGATCTGGCCGCCAGGGTGATCCACCGGATCGGCGAGATCCACTATCGGGTGGTGGAGAACCTGTTGGATTTCGACTGCGTCGGAGCGATCGCCATGCCCGACGACATGGCCTACACCCATGCGCTGATGGTCCGGCCCGAAATCCTCCGCCGGCACGTCTTCCCCTGGCACAAGAAGATCGGCGAGCTGGTTCGGGCCAAGAACCTCCCCTACCTGTTCCACTCCGACGGCTGCTACGCCCCGGTGATCGACGACCTGATCGAGTGCGGCTATCACGCGATCCACCCCTGCGAGCCGTCCAGCTTCGACATCGTCGAGCTGAAGCGAAAATACGGCGGACGGCTCTGCCTGTGCGGCAACATCAACCTCGACTCGACGCTCACCCTCGGCACGCCCGACGACGTGCAAGAGGAGGTTAAGCGGCGCATCCGCACCGTGGGACCCGGCGGCGGCTACTGCTGCGGATCGTCGAACTCGGTGACCGAGTACGTCCCCTTCGAGAACTATTTGGCCATGCTCGAAGCTACGAAGAAGTATGGGAAGTACCCCCTTGGAGAAGTATGAATGATGAAGTATGAATGATGAATGGAGAGTGGTGAATGCCGTTTGCGGCTTCGCAACCAGAATCACTTGCCAAGCTGTAATGAAAACGATCACGCTGTTCGCTTTCGTTCTGGTTTTGTCGATGTTGCTCGTGTCGACTTCGCTTCCGGCCGAGCCGTATGAGACGGCCGGCTGGGTGGGGACGAACTACACGCCGGCCTATTGCGCGAGCGCCGTCGAGCTGTGGCACGACTTCCGGCCCGAGGTGATCGAAAAAGAGCTGGCCGCGGCGAAGGGGCATTTTGGGATCACCACGCTCCGGGTCTATCTGCACAACATCCCCCATAGCGCCGAAAAGGAAGAATTCCTCCAGCGGATCGACCAGTTCCTCGCAATCTGCCGCCGGCACGGCATCCGCCCGGGCTTCACGTTCTTCGACGACTGCTGGAACCACGAAGGCGTGTCGCTGGAGTCGCTCCCGCCGGTCAAGGGGCGCCACAACGGCCGCTGGGCCGCTTGCCCGCAAGACGTCGAGCGGACCGACGAGCACCTGCCCGAATTGAAAGCGTACGTCCAGGACGTCGTGCGCCCCCATCGCGACGACCCCCGCGTCCTCTGGTGGGAGATTTTTAATGAGCCGAATTTGAAATCACAGTTCTCAGTCCGGCTCCGCACGCTCGCCTACGGTTGGGCGAAGGAGCTGGAGCCGATCCAGCCGGTGATCTCGTGCTGGGACGACAGCCCCGAGACCGACGTCGTCGACGCCCACAACTACTCCAACGACTTCGCCCAGTGGGACCGCCAGGCGGAACTGAACCCCGAGAAAGGGGCGGTCTTCACCGAGGCGGGCGCCCGGTGGTACGCGCCGCGGCCCAGTAGCGGCGAGCCGATCGAAGTGATCCATTGGCTCCAGCGTCGCAAGGCGGCCGAGAAGTACGTGCCCGGCGTGTATCTGTGCTGGGAATTGATGGTTGGGAACTCCCACTGCCGCTGGTACTGGGGCACCGAGGACGCAGCGCCCGAGCCGACCATTCCCTGGTGCGGGCTCTTGTGGCCCGACGGCACGCCCGTCTCGCTGGCCGAAGCCGAGGCGATCCGCCACTACACGACCGGCCAAGAGCGAGCCCTGTTCTTCGACGACTTCCAATTGCAGGACACGCCACGCGTGCCGGATCACCCGGGCTGGAAAGCGTACGGGAGCCTTGCGCCCGGCGGAAGCGGCGTCTTGAAGGTCGAGCCGGGCATGAAGATGATCGCCGGCGACACCGGCTGGACCGACTACGTCGTCGAGGCGGTCGTGATGCTCAAGGAGGGCGACGGCAACGCCGGGCTCGTCTTCCGCGTAAACGATCCGGGGCCCCGGCACGACCAAATGCGCGGCTACTACGTCGGCCTCGACACCGAGAAGCTCTACCTCGGCAAAATGAACAACAACTGGGAGCCGCTCGCCACCTACGACCTGGGGCAGCTTGAGTGCAAGGTCGTTCCCGGCGTGTGGAACCTGATCCGCGTGGCGGTTGAGGGCCCTCGCATCCGCGTCTGGCTCAACCGCATGCACCACGACGACGGCCTCCGCATCGACCACACCGACCGCACTGACCGCACCGACCAAAGCGCCCCCATCCTCTCCGGCGCCGTCGGCGTCCGCGCCCACCACGTCTCCGCCTGGTTCGACAACGTCGTCGTCCTCCCCATCGAAGCGTTGCCGGAGGCGGTAACGCGGTAGCCTTCTCCCGCGGCGACGTGCTCAACCGGCAACCGATGTTGTCCGAGCCCCGAAGGGGCGCAATCCAACAGCCCAGGGCAACGCCCTGGGAAGGCTGACCGCCCAAATGCGAAAGCCCTGAAAGGGCGAAACAACGCGAACCGCCACATCCTCCTATTCCGCCCCTTCAGGGCTGCCCCATTGTCCTGCCACCCGCCCCAGGGCGTTGCCCTGGGCTGTCGAATAGCGCCCCCTCGGGGCTCGACACAAAGGCCCCACTACGGAGCGAAACAAGGGCAAGCCCCGGAACATGACCTCCAAACAAACGGCCGGGGACTGACCAGCCATTGACATAATGGGACTTGTTCGGCAAGAATTGACTATTCAAGAAGCGGCCTTCGAAGAGAAGAGGTTTCGGCGGCGCATAGCAGTCGCCTCCAGGCGCCGCGGAACCTGCGGGCCTGAGCCGAGGCGTACGACCAGAAGAGCGGGTACC
>JBDRTC010000430.1:0-7073 GCA_043824335.1 Planctomycetota bacterium
GTGCCGCCGCGCCAGCCGGACCGTGTCGTCTGGCCGGGCACGGGCAAGGATCGCAAGCCGGTCCAGCCGGGCGTCTTTTATAGCGCCGACGTGTACCAGGGAGTGCCCGGCCTGCCGCCGGGGATCGTCAAGTACCTGCGCGTCTTCCAGTTGGACTACAAGACCTACACGACGTGGAAGAAGACCTACCGCCACTCCGGGCCGAGCGTGTCGATCGTGCAGGAGGAGGGCGTCAAGCGAATCCTTTCCGAGGTGCCGGTGGAGGCCGATGGCTCGGTCTACTTCAAAGCCCCGGCCGGTTTGTCTTTGTTCTTCCAGCTTCTGGATGCGGACCACCGCTGCTTGCAGACGATGAGGAGCTTCAGCGGGCTGATGCCGGGTGAGCGGCGGAGCTGCCTGGGCTGCCATGAGGGGCACAGCACCGCTGCGCCCTCCCCAAACGGCTTGGCACTGCGCCGCCCGCCCACGGAACTCTCCCCACCCCCTTGGGGCAGCGAAAGCATCAGCTACGAGCGATTCGTCCAGCCGGTCCTGGAACGCTACTGCTTGAAATGCCACCAGGGGAAAGCCGAGGGGTCGGATGAGCCGGACCTGAGGCTCCGGCCGGGGCACGGGCCGTTCAAGGAGCCGTACCTGACGCTGGTGGGCCCGGCGGCGTGGGGGTATTCGGCCCCGGCAGATCGGCCCGGCTACGGCATCGCCGGAGCGATCCCCGTGGAAAGCGGCTACGGGATGAACGATCCCTCGGCGCTGGGCACCCTGCAACCGATGCAGTACCTTTCCTACAAGAGCCGGCTGATCGACTTGGCCTCAAACGGCGAGCACTACGACGTGAAGGTGGACCCGGTGAGCCTTCACCGGCTGATCGCCTGGGTGGACTCCTGCTGCGTCTACATGGGCGAGCCGGAGATCCGCGCCCAGGGCGACCCCGATTTTCCGGGGATCGAGCTCCTGCCGATCCGCCCCCGCGTGGCCACCGCCCCGGTGATCGAGCGGCCCTGAAGCAGATCACAACGAGAATCGATTGCGTCGGGCCGCAATTCGCCGTAACCTTGGAAAAGCCGTGATGCGCAACGTTTTGCTGGTCCTTGCCCTGTTCGCTACGACGGTCCCCCACTGCGCGGCAGGGAACTGGCCCCAGTTTCGCGGGCCGGGCGCGCGGGGCGTCGCCAGCAATCGAGACCTGCCCGATTGCTGGTCCGCCACCGACAACGTCGGTTGGAAAACGGAGATTCCCGGACGCGGCTGGTCGTCGCCGATTGTGTGGGCCAATCGCGTCTTTCTCACAACGGTCGTAGGCCAGGATGATTCCGCTCCTCCGAAAGGTAAGGTCGAAGGGGGGGAAGCTTTCCCCGAGCGCCGGCAGCAAACGACATCGGCGCGCCAGTGGAAGGTCCTTTGCCTCGATCTGCTCTCCGGCAAAGTGGAGTGGGAGCGGCTTGTACATCGGGGCCCGCCGGCCGCTCCGGTTCACGTCAAGAACAGCTACGCCACGGAAACGCCCGTCACCGACGGCGATCGCGTGTATGCCTACTTTGGCGGCGCGGGCGTGTTCTGCTTCGATTTCGACGGCCGCCTGGTCTGGTCCAAGGCGACCCGGCCGCACACCATGCAGTTTGACGCGGGCACCGCGGCTTCGCCGGTACTACACGGCGACCGGATTTACGTGGTGAACGACAACGAAGAGCAATCGTATCTGCTGGCGCTGGACAAGCGCACCGGCGAAGAGGTATGGCGCGTCGATCGCGACGAGAGGAGCAACTGGTGTACGCCTAACGTGTGGGAACACGAAGAGCGGACCGAAATCGTCACGTCCGGCAGCGGCAAGGTCCGGGCCTATGACCTCGACGGGCGACTCCTCTGGTGGTTTACGGGGATGTCGGGGATCACCGTGCCCACGCCGTTTGCGGAGCAGGGCCTGCTCTATCTGAGTTCCGGCTACATCCGCGACAAGCGGCGGCCTGTTTATGCGATTCGGCCCGGCGCCGTGGGCGACATTTCACTCCAGCCGGACCAGACAGACAACGCGGCCATCGCCTGGTGCCAGCCAACCGCCGGGCCCTATCACCCGACGCCGCTCTTCTATGACGGACGGCTCTATGTACTCTATGACCGGGGGCGGCTGAGTGCCTTCCATCCGCAGACGGGCGAACCGCTATTCGACAAAGAGCGGCTTCCGCGCAGAGGGCAGTTCTGGGCATCGCCGTGGGCGTACAACGGTCGCGTGTTCTGCCTGAACGAGGACGGGGAGACGTTTGTCGTGCAGGCGGGCGACCGGTTCGAGCTGCTCCACACGAACAAGCTCGCCGACGACGACATGTGTTTTGCCACGCCCGCTCTTGCCGGCCACCGCTTGCTTATCCGCAGTTCGGCCCGCATTTACTCAATCGAAGGGCCTCGCCGCCGCGAGGAACCGGAAAAGGAGAACCATCGTGACAAACCGTAAAATCTCACGCCGCCGCTTCTTAGGCCGTGCCGGTGCGGCGGTTGCCGTTCCTTACGCAATCACTTCGACGGCCTTGGGCGGGCAGAGCCGGCCGCCGGCCAGCGAGCGCATCGTCATGGGATCGATCGGGACGGGCGGTCGCGCAATCGGCCAGCGGGTGTTGCACAACTTCCTGGCCGAGCCCGAGGTGCAAATGGTCGCCGTCTGCGACGTCCAAAGCAACAGGCGCGAGGCCGGCCAGGCAGTCGTGAACGCCGCCTACGGCAACAAGGATTGCCCGGCCTACCGCGATCTGCGCGACCTGTTGGCCCGCAAGGACATTGACGCCGTCTATATTGCCACGGGCGACCGCTGGCACGCGATGGCTTCGGTCATGGCAGCGCGGGCAGGCAAGGACGTCTATTCCGAGAAGCCCATGTCGTTGACGATCGCCGAGGGCCGCGCGGTGGCCGACACGATGCGGAAGTGCGCCAGGGTGCACCAGGGCGGTACGCAGCGGCGAAGTGTCCCGAAGTTCCTCTACGCCGCCGACACCGCCCGCAACGGGAAGCTGGGACGTCTCCAGACGATCTACGCGTATACGCCCGGCTTCGTCTACAATATCGGTGCCTCCCAGTCGAGGTCGCCCGAGCCTGAGCCTTCTCGGGAGATCGTCGACTGGGACTTGTGGCTGGGGCCGCCTTCCTGGCGTCCCTACAATTCCGCTTACATCGGGGGTCTGGGCGGTTGGAGCCACATCCCCGATCTCGGCGGGGGAGGGATCACCGATTGGGGAACGCACCAGGCCGATCTGGCACAGTATGCCAACGACGCGGAGATGTCCTCCCCGGTCGAGTACGAACAACTGAGTGCCGGTGAAGTCGCGGCCACGTACACCAACGGCGTCAAGCTCGTGTTTCACGCGGGAATTCCGGCGGGTGGCTGCCTCATGGCGCGCTTTGAAGGAACGGAAGGCTGGATCAGCGTCGACGACAACCTGGGCTTGGACGCCGACCCGCCGTCGCTGCTGGGACCCTACAGGGCAAGCGAAAGGGGGACCTACGAGAAAGCGTCGAACCACATCCAAGATTTTCTCCGCTCGATCAGGACGCGACAACAGCCCGTCTGCAACGCGGAGGTGGCCCAGCGCGCCACCACGGCCTGCCATGCCGCCAACATCTGCCTGCACCTGGGCCGGCCATTGACGTGGGACCCGGCCAAAGAAGAGTTTGTTGGTGACGAGCTGGCGAACCGGATGCGCAGTCGCGCGCTGCGTGAGCCGTGGCGATTCTGAACCGCTTGGCAAGGGAGCAACGAGATGTCGTGCCATCGCGTGAAAACGTGTTGTCTGGCCGGATTGTGGATTCTCGGCGGAATCGGCCTGTCGCTGGCCCCCGACGCAGCGTGCGGGGAATCCCCTGCGCAGATCGCTTCGGCGGCGAAGCCGGCCAGTTCGCTGGTGATCCCCGCCTATGCCTACGATCGCGGCAACCCCAGAACGTACCGTTCCGGGGAGCCCTATGCGGATGCCAAGCCGATGGTCACTTGGGGCGGGCAGTATCCGGTCGTGGTCGAGTACGACATCGATTTCCCCGTGACGGCCCAGTACACGCTCCACATTTTTTATGCGGCGGCTGACCCCCGGCCCGCAGAGCTACTCCTCGACGGGAAGCCCCAGGGCACGTGTTGCCGCACGGCCACGGGAAGCTGGAACACCAGCGGGGCAAAGTGGGAGGAGACCTGCAAGCTGACGATCACCAAAGGCCGGCATACCGTGAAGCTTTCTCGCAACGCCCCGTTCCCCCACGTGGTCACCCTGCGCTTCGACTCGCCGGCGCCGTTTCCGCCGGCCTGGAAGCTGCACCGGCCCGGCGCGAGGAAGTTGAGCGACGGGCTAGTCGGCGGCGCCCAAGACGCCAGCGTCGCTACCATCCGGTTGGCAATTACCGATCTCATAAAGACCGTCGGGGCGCGCTATCCGCGGGGGCCGGAGTTCCTGAAGCAGCTCGACGCTCTGGAGGAGCGGCTGGAGGCGGCCGGGGCCCGGTCGGCGGAGGCCGTCCAAGAGGTCAAGGATGAGTTGCGGTCCCTCCAACGCGAGGCCCTTTTGGCCAATCCGCTTCTGGATTTCGACAGACTGCTCTTGGTCAAGCGGGACGTCGGTTCGCCGGGGCTGGGTCTGCCGCAGAACTGGCAGAGCAACTCCAGCCTGCCCAGGACCGGCTACGACGACTCGATCGAGGTCCTCTCGCCGGTGGGCCCCCACGAGGGGCGGCTGAGCACGCTCTTCCGGCCTTCGGGCGACCGCTTCGTGGGGGACGTGGATCTCCACTTCGATGCCGACCGATTATTGTTCTCCATGTCGGACGCGGGCGGCCACTGGCAGGTCTTCGAGATCCGCGTGGACGGCACCGGCCTGCGTCAACTGACGGGCGAACAACCCGACGTCGACAGCTACGATGCCTGTTATCTGCCCGACGAAAAGATCCTTTTCACCTCCAGCGCTTACTTCAATGCCGTTGCGTGCACCGGCGACCATGCGGCAGTCCTCTACGTGATGGACGTCGACGGCCGAAATATCCGTCAGCTCTGCTTCGATCAGGAGCACGACTGGTGTCCTGCGGTCCTGAACAACGGCCGAATCTTGTACACGCGATGGGAATACACAGACGCGGCCCACTGCCACTCGCGACTCTTGTTCCACATGAATCCCGACGGCACGCAGCAAATGCAATATCTGGGCAGCAACTCGTACTGGCCCAACGCCTTCTTCTATGCCCGGCCGATTCCGCGTCATCCGACGAAGGTGGTGGCTGTCATCTCGGGGCATCACGGCGTGCCGCGGATGGGCGAGCTGGTGGTTTTCGATCCGGCCAGGGGCCGGCATGAGGCGGCCGGAGCGGTGCAGCGGATCCCCGGCTATGGCAAGAAGGTGGAGGCAGTCCTCAAAGACCAGCTGGTCGACGAAAGCTGGCCCAAGTTCCTCCATCCCTTCCCCCTGAGTGATAAACATTTCCTCGTGGCATGCAAGCCGCGGCCCGAGTCTTTGTGGGGAATCTACCTGGTCGATACGTTCGATAACATGGTCCTCATTCGCCAGGAGCCGGGTTATGCACTCTTGGAGCCGATTCCGCTTCAGAAGAACCCGGCGCCGCCGATCATCCCCGATAACGTCGATCTGACGCGAAAGGACGCCACGGTCTATCTCATTGACATCTATGCCGGCCCCGGGCTGAAGGGCATCCCGCGGGGCACGGTCAAATCGCTGCGTGTGTTCACTTATCACTTTGCCTATCAGGGGATGGTTGGCAATCCGAACACGATTGGCATCGACGGCCCGTGGGACATCAAGCGCGTGCTAGGCACCGTGCCAGTCTACGAAGACGGCTCGGCCAAGTTCCGAATTCCTGCCAACACGCCCATCTCCTTGCAGCCTCTCGACGCGGAGGGCAAGGCACTGCAACTGATGCGAAGCTGGTTGACGGCGATGCCCGGCGAGACCGCGCAATGTGTCGGATGCCATGAACCCCAGAACTCGGCACCGCCTGTGCAGACGACCATCGCCCTGAGCCGCCCTCTGGACGAGATCAAGCCCTGGTACGGCCCGCCTCGAGGCTTTAGCTATCGCCGCGAGGTCCAGCCCGTCATCGATCGGTATTGCGTCGGTTGTCACGACGGCGCGAAACGATCCGACGGCCTTGAGATTGCGGATCTGCGCGGCGACGTTAACGTGAGCGACTACGGTAGCGAGCTTGCGTGGCAGAGGAACCCCGATGCCGGTAAGTTCTCCGTGGGCTATGCCGAACTGCACCGCTACGTACGTCGCCCCGGCGCCGAAAGCGACTTTCACCTCCTTGAACCCATGGAGTTCCACACGGACACTACGGAACTCGTCCAGATGCTCGTCAAAGGGCACTACGGCGTCCGGCTCGATCGAGAAGCATGGGATCGGCTGATTACCTGGATCGACCTGAATTGCCCTTTCCACGGCACTCGGCATGAGGAACTCCTGGACCCCGGCAGGCAGCGCACGCGACGGCGTGAACTGCTCAAGCTGTACGCCGGAGTGGATGACGATCCGGAAACGGTGCCAGGTCCGGGCACGGGCCTCTACAACAGCGGCAAGCCACTGGAGACCATCGTACCCGTTCCCTCCGCGAAAACACCCGATCGCAGCATCGACTTCCCCGGCTGGCCTTTCGACGCCGAGGAAGCGTCACGCCGCCAGCAGGCGGCCGGGCCGGTCACCCGGCGGAGCATCGACTTGGGCGAAGAACAGAGGATCGAGATGGTCTTGATTCCCGCTGGCGACTTTGTGATGGGTAGTCCTGCCGGCGAGCCGGACGAGCGGCCTGTCAGCCGAGTGAAGATCGACCGATCCTTCTGGATCTCCGTCGGGGAAATCACCAACCGGCAGTACAACCTCTTCGATCCCGCGCACGACAGCCGCGTGGAATCCAAGAATGCCACGCAGTACGGCGTCCAGGGATATCCGGTTAACCGGCCTGAACAGCCGGTGGTGCGGGTTGCCTGGCATGAGGCCATGGCCTTTTGCCGCTGGCTCTCCCAGGAGAGCGGCTCGCCGTTCTCGCTGCCGACCGAAGCGCAGTGGGAGTGGGCGTGCCGGGCCGGCCCGCCCACTCCGCTG
>JBDRTC010000431.1:0-4878 GCA_043824335.1 Planctomycetota bacterium
CACGGCGACGTTCGCACCTTTGCCGCGAACATCCTGTGCGCCGCCGAGTTCGACCGGGCCAGGATCCACGGCGACCTCGACATGGAGCGAACCGTGATCAACGGCCCGTTGCTCTGTGCCTTCGACGTCGAGCGCTACGCCAGAAACCCTGGCGACACCAGCAAGCAGGTGGGGGGGCATTTCCAGGTCGACGGAAAGATGAAGCTCACCGGCGCGCAGGCGCAAGACGTGGTGCTCGACGGGCGGCTCTTCGGGGCCCGCAGCCAACTCGGCGGTTTGGCCAGCCTGCTGGCCCGCCCGGTAATCTTCGGCGCGGAACTCCTCGTTTTCCTCGTGCGGCTCTTCATCGGCCAGCGCGAGTCGAGCGAAGAGCGGGCCAAGCTGAGGTTGGACCGCGCCCGAATCTCCAAGCTCCAGTTCAAGGAGGCCATTCCCGAGCGAATCCACGCCGACGGCCTCACGCTCGACGACCTGGAGCTGCCCGGCAGGCCGTTCGAGTACACCGAGTTCCTGAAACGGACCCAGCCGTTCCGAAAGAGCACGTACTTGGGCTTGGAGGGTCTCTTATTGAACAAGGGGCTCGACGATCAGGCCGGGCGCGTGTTCATCGCCATGGCCAAACGCGACCTGATCCTGGGCCGGAACATCCTGGACCGCTGGTTCCGGTGGCTGGTTTTGGGAATCCCCATCGGGTACGGCGTCCGGTCGTCGCGTCTGTTCTGGTTCATCCTGATCACGTTCCTGCTCACCGTGTGGATCTTCAAGAACCCGAACGCGCTGGTCAGCTACCATCCGGACGCCCCCACCGTGGCCCGCGGGCTGCCGTTCGGGGAGCCCGGTTGGGAGATGACCATTAACGCCGCACTGCGATACCACTTTCCCATGTTCCACTTCATCCGCGGGAACGCGCATTACGTCGCCTCGACCAACCCGATCCTGGAGTTCAGTGAGCTTCTCGGCGCCCCAAAGCTTCACGTAACCTACCGCATGTATGCGCTGGTGATCTCGGCCGCAAGCTGGGTCGTGGTGCCGTTGTGGCTGGCCGGTTTGACGGGAATCGTGCGAAGGCGGCGGTAGGCTTCGTCGGATAAATGGTTCACCTGTTACTGCCAGGGTGGCATGCCCTCGCGAAGCGTGGGCATGTGGGGCGAAAACATGGCGACGCAAGCGACGCCATGCCACCCGGAGACAGGGGGTTCCGACAAAGCCTAAGTCCTCGGGGCTTCGAGAATCTCCCTCAGATGATCGACGATGGCCTCTGCCTTTGCGAGGAGTTCTTGTTTCTTCTCGACGAGGTCCCGCTGCGGCTTGGGCTCGTGGAGTTGAACGTGGAACCGCAGGGAGTTTCCCGTCCCGGAGGGGCGAACCGTGGCGTGGTTCAGCTTGCCTCCGAAGTAGAAGCGGATGCCTTCGTCGGGGAACTGGAAATCCTCGGTCGGCTTGTAGATGGCGTCGTACTTTCCGGTGCGATAGATGACGGCGGAGGTCACCTCGAGGTCGGCGATCTTGAGTTTCCCCTCCAGGGCGAGCCGATGACACTCCAGCGCCTTGAGGAGGATCTCCTTCTTCTTCCGGTCGCCTTCGATGCCGGGGTACTCGCCGTCGATGGGGTCCGGCTCGTAGCGGGTGACGAAGAGGCCGACGTCGGGGTCGAGGTGCACGTGCTTGTCGAGAAGCTCGTAAATCGTGGTCTCCTGCCGTTTGGCCCAGGCGGCGATCTCGGCCACCAGTAGCGCGGCCATGGTGCCGTCCTTATCGCGGACGTGCCCGCCGACGCCGAGCGATCGTTCGTCGGGGGGCGGACCGCCGAGGATGGAAAAGCCGTTGCTCTGCTCCATGGCGGCCACGTTGATCGACCGCTTCCCGTTGTCCATGCCCTCGTACTCGCAGACGAACGGATGGCAGTTTCGCTCCGGGTCCCCCCGGCCCTCGACAAGGGTCTTCAATTCGATGCTTCGGCCTCCGTCCTCCCAGACCTCGCTTCCCTCCCAAACGTCCCGCACCGCAGCCGCAAGCGCGGCGAACCCCACCCAGGTTTTGATCACACCGAGCCCGTACTTCCGGGCCAATAGCGCGATGCTGTCGGAGGTGGTGTGGGAGAGGACGATGAACTTTTTCTCCGCGTCCTGGACCTGCCCGTGCTTCTCGATCTCGCGATGGAGCCGATACCAGACGAGCAGCGCCCACATTTCGTCGGCCGGGAGCAGACCCCAGTCCTGGCCGCCATAGAGGTGGCGTTGGTCGGGCGGCACTTTGACGACGACCCCGCAGCGGTCTGCATCCGGATCGGTGCCAATGAGGATGTCGAACTCGTCGATGCTTCCGTATTGCTTGATGAAGGCGTCGACGGCGGTTCGGGCAGCCCGGGCATCGCCGGGGTCCGGCTGTTGTTCGCGGCCCGGATCGTTACGGAAAGAGGGGAACAGGCCGTCGAGGTCGTTTAGCCCCCCTTCGGTGATGACCTTCACGTCGGTGAATCCGACTTCGCCGAGCAGCCGGGGGACGGCCCGCCGTCCCGCCCCGTGAAACGCGCAATAGCCGATTCTGAGCGGGTCGGCCGCTTCTTGCTCCTGCTGGGGCAGGTTGTCGGTGAGGAGAAATGTTTTGACGTGCTCGCGGTGCTGCTCATGGATGTTCACGATGCCGTCTTCGCGGCCGACGTAATCGAACCCCTTCACGGGCTCGTCGCCGCCGAGAAACACGAGCTTTCCCTTTTTCGCGTCCTTAAAGGGACGCAAGTCGATGTCTTTGGTGGTCGAGGTGGCAATGTACTCGTCATACATTTTGTTGCGCTGCTCCGGATCGAACTGGGACCCGTTCGAGCACGAGAGCTTGTAGCCGTTGTAGCGATAATCGTTGTGGCTGGCCGAGATCAGGATGCCGAGATCCGCCTTGATGTCCTTGGAGGGAATCGCAAACGTCATCTCCGGGTACGGGCCGGGCTCGTCGAAGAAATAGACGGTGTAGTCGTAGGCCAGAAAGAGCTGAGCGACGATTTCGGCAAGATCAAAGCCTCGAATTCGGCTGTCGTAGCCGATGACCACCTTGTCGAACGGACGCGGCTGATCCTTGCCGAACTTGGCCACGCCCACCGAGGTCACCAGGAGCACAATGTCGTTGATCGTGTTCGGCCCCTTCAAGATCGGAGCGCCGATCCCTTCGTTCTTGAGTCTCTCAACCGATTTGCGATCGAACGCCATCATCCCGCGGATTCCGCCCGTGCCGAAACGGGCCGACTGCCGAAATGCGTTGACCAGCGCCTCCCACCGCTGCTGGGAAATCGCCTCGCACAGCCCGGCCTGCACGCCCGGGGAAATTGCGCGGATGCACTCATCTTCCAGCCACTGCTTTAATACGGGCAACGTGTTTCCGGTTGCCTGCTGAAAAGCCTGCTGGTCGATGCGGCTCTCTTTTTTCGCCGTCTCCAAGTAGTGCTCAATCCCCTGCCTGGCCGACTCCAAAAGGCCGGGAAGGTCCGGCGGTCCCTGCGCATACATTCGAACTTACTCCTTTCGCGGGCTCGTCGCGGTTGACCTCGCTGATCGACGGTGCTCGATAATTCGCGGACGATTCTGTGCGCCGGGACACCCGATGTCCTTCGCCCTCCTGTGGAGGAGACGCTTCGAGCTTCGTTCACGGGAGGAATGATACCAGTCTGTGCGCGAGGCGACCAGCCCGGCGGAGTGAGATCGGGAGTTCCTTCGCTCTGCGGCAGCCGGGTCCCGGTACCTCGTGTGGCTCGAAATTGTGGGTGGCTGGCGGCTGATCGCAGCGAAGCCCCAGGCCGTAACAGACTGGGGCACCGCTTCGCTTTGCCCCAGCCACCCCACTGCCAAGACCGGATGACACGAGGTACTGGTCAGGGTGACGCGGCGCGGGTCGCGAGGGCAAGCGGGCGTTCCCCTCTCAACTGGGATCGGCCTCGGCCATGGTGGGGCATTCCGCGACGGGCGCTTCGGTCGGGGCGGGGGTTTCTTCCTGCTCCGGTTCCTGGGAGTTGACTTGGTTTCGGCCCCGCCGCTTCGACTTGTACAGGGCCTGGTCGGCCCGATGGAGGACCGTTTCCACCGTGTCGCCTTCCCTGGAGGTGGCGACGCCGAGACTGAGCGAAACGGACACCTGCTCCCCCCGAACGGCGATCCGCGAGGTCGCGTCCGCGGTCCGCATGCGGATGGTTTCGGCCAGTTCCACGGCCACTTCCAGTTCCGTGTAAGGCAGCAGGACGGCGAATTCGTCGCCGCCGAGACGGCCCACAAAATCGCCTTCCCGCACCCATCCCTTCAGCCAGGTCCCCACCTTTTCCAGCACGCGGTCGCCGGCTTGATGGCCGTGGGAGTCGTTGATCCGCTTGAACTGATCCAGGTCGACGAGGATCAGCGTGTAGGGCTGCCCTTCCCGCCGCCAGCAGGCGTCGAGCAGTTGGAGTTTCTCATCGAAGGCCTTGCGATTCGAAACGCCCGTCAGGGGATCGGTCCGCGCTTCCCGCCGGACGTGGTCGATTTCGAGGGCCTGCTCTTCCATTCGGTAGCTGGAGTAGGTCAGGTCATTCTGCAACCGCTTGTTTGCGGTCATCAACTCCGTCACGTGGCCCAGCAGGGCCCGCTTCACGCTCTCCATTTCGCCGGTCACCTGCATGTTTCCCACGTGATCGGCGGCTTCCTGGATCTCCGTGTTGTGACACTCGACGTCGCTGGAGATCTGCTCCGCCGATTTCAGCAGTTCGACCAGCACCTTGAGCGTGGCCTGCCGCTCAACCTGAGCCAGCTTGTCGTCCTCCTGGGGCTCTCCGGAGCGAGAGCGGCCGACGAAATAACCGACCACGACCCCCACGCATACGCTGCTGAAAACCCAGGGCACAATGTAGGCGAGCGTTTCCAT
>JBDRTC010000432.1:0-2254 GCA_043824335.1 Planctomycetota bacterium
GCCGCGCCGATGGCCAGCGCCGACCGCGCGGCGTACCGGGCGCGCACCGGCACCGTGGGCCGGCGCGATCTGCTCGAGGGCATGGCCAAGGGCGACGTGGACCTCGACGACGTGTCCGAGGAGGAGCTGCCCGAGCCGATGAAGACGATGAAGCCTGCCGCGCGCAGGGCTTTCGTGGAGCAGAAGTCGAAGGAGCACACCGAGCTGCGGCAGCAGATTGCGGAGCTGTCCAAGAAGCGCGACTCCTTCCTCAAGGACGAGATGGAGAAGAAGGGGGCCGGTCGGGACGCCTTTGACGAAAAGGTCATCGAAGCCATCCGGGCGAAGGCGGAGAAGAAGGGCATCCACTACGAGAAGAAGTAACGCGTCTCGGCCGGTCCCCGCATATACGCGGGACCCTCCCGGCCGACCCTGAATGCCCCGGGTCGGTCGTGTTTCCCTCGCCGGGCCAGGAGTTCCGCAGGCTCCTGGTCCGGCGACCTTTCTTCTTGCAATCACTCAGCAATTGGGTTGCTTTGGATCGTCTACTATGGCCAGCAACTACTGCTGGCCTTGCGATAAGGGTGAGGAGGATTATCGGCGCAATCCGGTTGAGCAGGAAGGCGACACTAGCCAGTCGGCACCAGCCACTCTGCGTTCTTGCAGAATGCCCGTTTCACTCCCTTGGTCTTCTTGCCAGCGACGTAGGCGTGTTCTGGGTCGTCAGCGTCGTCGTTGTATAGGCCGACAGTCTGGCCACGCCCCCTGACAAATCCCGCATTGAGGGCGACAAGACCAAAACCATCATGTTCTCTCAGAGCGTCTTGGTGAGTCCTGCCGTTGCTCTCCATCAAGTCGCCAGCGAAGACGGACATGGGCGTACCGTTCCTGGAGTCATCGAATGCCGCGGAAGACGGCCGCATGCCGCCCCTGTTGGCGTCAGGGACAACAAAGTCCGGAGGTATTCGACGCCAGAGTGCGTGGTCGTCGGCGATGGTTTCTTTATCGTCCGGGTAATCTCGATCGTGCATAGGGATCTGTGGCTGTCGGGCCGCCTATTCCCTCGTGAGTTGTCGGACAATGCTCGCCAGTTGTTGGATGTCGATGCCTTGTTCCTGCTCCCAGCTGTCATTGGACCGTAGGTCTTCGCCGTACCATGACGCCTGGCCGGTTGGTAGTATCTCCACCTCGAGATCGATATCTGACATGTGCCACTCGATCTGGATTCCGCCTGATGCCGTTGGCACGATTGCCGGCGCTGGGGTTTCTTGTTCCATGACTTTAATAAGAACCATCAGAACTGGGTGCACAAGCTGTGGGCTTATCGGCGGCGCGCCGTATGAATCCCATCCCTTTCGCAGCTTCAGCACGTGATTCAGTTTCTCAACGACCTCCTCCAGCCAAGGGGGAGCGACCAGCGGCCCCGTAATCCGTAGTTCGCTTGAAGCGAAATCGAACGAGACGTGGATCTTCTCGTCAGATGCGAGGTTGTTCGAGAGTATTCCGCCGTCAGGGAGGGGCTTGGTATCCTCAGCCGGCATGTACATGTCTTCCGAAAGCAGACAGCATTCGGCTGCGCTAGCCAACGTCTTTCCTCCCCCAAATGTTCTGCATTGCTTTGGTAGTGAACGAGGTGAAACCGCGGACGATCCACTCGTGTCCAATATCGATGAATCTCAGTGCTCCATCCAGCCCTTCGCCTATAGGCCTTCCCCGAGCGGTCAGCTTCATCACAAATAGTTGCTTGTTTCCTGAAAGGGCCACATGAGGATCGACCGACACATGAAGTCTGCCGATCGGGCTTCCGGAGGCGTCTGGAATGACGTACCGGACATGAATGCGGCAGTCCTCTGGCTCCTTGAGGAAGTCGTCACTGTATTCGCCCGTCCACGGCGAAAATACATTCTCAAGCTCCCCCCATCGCTCCCAACCATCCTCTGCGTAGATGTGATTCACGTACGTGATCTCGCACTGATTGATGCTTAGTTCGCCGAGCTTCTCCTTTCGCAGGAACTCGGTGAAGCGTCCGACTCGTTCGTTGAAACGTTTACGGTTGTTGCTGTACCGCGGGTATTCCTCTCCCCTTGGTCCGGCTCGCCAGTTGTGGATGAACCTGGTCCCTTGGATCTGAACCAGTTCTGTTCCTTCGCTGTTGAGGAACCAGACCCGCGGCATAGGGAAACTGGTGTGTAGCTCGATTTTTGCGCTTCTCTGAGCCGGGGGATCGAATGTCTCGAATACGGGCTCTAGTGGCGGGTGCTCCAGGTATTCAGGA
>JBDRTC010000433.1:0-9189 GCA_043824335.1 Planctomycetota bacterium
GGCATAAGGCGTTTCGGGCCAGGAATTGGTCAATTTTCCAAAAGAGGTCGTCGATCCGGAGCGGCTTGGAGAGGACCGCACGAGCGCCGGCGGCCAGGGCCCGGTTGCGGTCGTCCACGCGGGGAAAGTCCAACAGGGCAATGATGGGGACCTGGTCGAGCGACCCGGCCAAGCGCTCAATCGCTTCGATTTCTTCCCCACGGCACTCGTTGCCGTCGAAGATAGCGGCAGTCGCCCCCTCCACTCGAACCGTGCGGTGCGGCCGCAGCCAGACGCTTCGGTAGCCGCGCCGCGCACACGCGGCGGCGAGCCACTCGTGCATCTCGAATTGGGGTGAGCAGATCGCGATCAGGCCCTCTCGCTGCGAGTACGGGCGCTCGGCTGCGAGCAGCAACCGCTCCTCCTCTCCGGCCGTGATCGGCAGGGCCCAGGTCGAGGGCTCCCCCTTGCGCAAGCAGGCGAACTCCCGCTCGACACGGGCCGACCATTCATGCCAGTAGATCCGGATCGCGCCGGGCCAGGGATGGCCGGTGCGGGGTTCTCCTTCACACCAACTGCCCAAGAGCCCCAGCACGCGGGCAAGGGGGGCCAGACGCCGCAATCGGTCGACCGCTTCCGCGGAGAACTGCCCCGGGTAGGCCTGCACCACGACGATCACGTCTGGGGCAACCTCTCCGCCGGCCAGGGCTCGCGAGGCCGACTCCATCTCCGCCGCCGCGACGACCCGGCCCAACGCCTCCAACTTGGCCCGGGCCTCGCGAAACTCCGCCCGCGCGGTGTTGCCTACCAGGAAAATCGAGACCTCAGGCATGCGTTCTTCCGATTTCCGTATCAGTCGGCCAGCTCCGTCTCCGTCCGAGCGATGAGTTCGTGTGCCGTGGAGGCGTCGGAGGTCTGGCGAAGGTCGTCGAGGAAACCGGGCAAGCTCAACAGCCGGCTTAGCCTGGCGAGGGTCCGCAGGTGCCCTCGATCGTCGACCGAGCAGATCAGAAAAAAGACGTCCGTGAGCCCACCCCGGTTGCCGCCGAAGGGAATGCCCGAGGCCGTGCAGCCCAGGGCGAGGAAAGCCTGGGCAAGGATGCCGGGCATCGGACGTCGCGGGTGCAACAGGGCGACACCGTTGTCTAGCGTTGTGGGGTACAGGTTTTCCCGAGCCCGGACCGCTTCGGCCATCTTCTCCGGGTCCCACAGCCAACCGGTCCGCGCCGCCGCCTCGACCATCGCCGTGAAGACGGAATGCCGGGTGCGCGCTCTCAGGGGAATTTCGATCGCTTTCCGGGGGAGCATCTCGGCGAGAACGATCTGTTCCTCTTGTTTGCCCCGTCCGTGCGCTTCCAGGAGGCCCTCGACGTCGAGCAGCTCGTCGTCGGAAAGTCCGATCCGCTCCTCGAGCCAGTGATGGATCTCGGCCGGAGCGAATCGCCATTGGCCGGCGACCTTCCGTCCGGGAAGCTTACCGCGGTCGGCCAGGCGCGTCACCTGAAGCGGGGTCAGGTGCAAATACGCCGCCAGGTTCTCGATGCCGAAGTCGTTGGTGGGCATGGTGGAAGTCTGGGGGAAACGCAGCAAATTGGCGGGGAACCTTCTCATGTTCGTTGATCGGGGCCGACTTGTCCAGGCCGGTGGCGGCGAGGCTGGGAATCCCGCCTTGACAGACGGGTGAAAATCCGGACAATCCGGCCTCCAACAACACTCTTCTCCAAGAAAGCCCACCTTTGGCGCTTCCGGGCACGGAGGCCTTGCGCCATGCAGATTTGCCCCAACGGGGGAGCACGGATTAGTTTGCGCCGATTGTTGCCGGCGGCCGAGTTCATCGGCGCCGACGACGTCTGGGTGGCTTCCTGTTCGAGCGACTCCCGCCGCGTTGAGCCGGGTGACTTGTACGTCGCGCTACCGGGAAGCGTTCACGACGGGCACGATTTCGTCGCCGAGGCGGTCGGTCGAGGCGCCGCGGCCGTGCTGGCCCGGCGACCGCTCCCCGGGATCGGGCTGCCCCTCTGCTGTGTCCCGGACACCCGAGATGCGTACGCCCGCTTGTGCCAGGCCCTGGCCGGCAATCCCAGTGAGCGTTTGCGGGTGATCGGCATCACGGGGACGAACGGGAAAACGACCACCTCGTGCCTGCTGGCCAGCGTGCTCTCGACGGCCGGTTACCAGGTCGGGCTCCTGGGCACTCTGGGCGGGTTCGATGGGCTCGACTTCCACAACCCCACGTTGACTACGCCGCCGCCGGACGAGCTGGCCCGGTGGCTTGCCCGAACGGCGGCCAACGGTTGCTCTCACGCAATCCTGGAGGTTTCCAGCCATGCGTTGGACCAGTCGCGGGTGGCGGGCATCCGGCTGGACGCCGCGTGCGTGACCAACGTGCGCCGCGACCACCTCGACTACCATCGTTCGATTCTCGACTACCGGATGACGAAGTCCCGCCTGTTAGGCCACCTTTGCGGCGAGGGCCTTACGGTCGTGAACGCCGACGATTCGACGTCGGCCTCCTATCTGGCCGATATCCATGGCCCGGTGCTCACGGTCGGGATGCACTCGGCCGCCGAGATTTCCGCAACCGTGATCGAGCGATTCGTGAGCGAGCAAACCTTCCTGCTCTCCGCAGGGAGCGAAACCCTGCCGGTCCGCACCCGGATGATCGGCACGCACCACGTCTACAACTGCCTCGTGGCCGCGGCGGTGGGGCTGGCCTATGGCGTCGATCTGGCCACGGTGGCCCGGGGGCTCGAAGCCGTCGATCAACTGCCGGGCAGGCTCCAGCGGTTGGAGTGCGGGCAGCCGTTCAGCGTGTTTGTCGATTACGCCCATACGCCCGACGCGCTCGCCGGGTCCCTGCGTACGCTGCGGGAAGTGGTCGATGGCCGGCTGATCTGCGTTTTCGGCGCCGGGGGCGACCGAGATCGGGAGAAACGACCGCTCATGGGCCGGGCCGTCGAGCGGGGGGCCGACTTGGCCGTCGTCACCACCGACAACCCGAGAACCGAAGACCCGCAAGCGATTCAAGAAGACATCCTCCGCGGCCTGAAACGCCCGGAACGGACCGAAGTCATTCCCGATCGGGCCGAGGCGATCCATTGGGCCTTGGGGCAGGCAGAACCGGGCGATTGTGTGCTGATCGCCGGCAAGGGACACGAGAAGCACCAGGTCCTCGGCACAACACGGGTCCCTTTCGACGATCGCCAGGTCGCCCGCGAGTGGCTGTACCAGATGCAACCGGCAGGAGTGAGCAGTTAGTGATTCCAGAACAGCATTCCACGGGTGAGCAAAGTTCATGGGCCATGTGCGGCAGGCCCGATCCTCGAACGATTGACCCCCGAGAGAGTCCCGTCCTCTCGCCCAGCATGAACACGCTGGCGGAGCTTCACGACGTGATCGGGGGCACGCTCGCGCCTCCCGTCTCGGGCGCTTGGCGCGACGGGGAAAGGAACGGGCTGGGCCGGGTCGAGACCGACAGCCGCCGGATCGAGTTCGGCGACGTGTTCTGGGCACTCATCGGCCCGCGCTACGACGGGGCCAATTTCACCGGCGAGGCGTTCGCGCGCGGGGCCATCGGCGCCGTCGTGGCCCGGCCGACCAACCTTCGGTCGATGCCCGACGCCCCCTCCGATCGCTGGGTCCTCTCGGTCGACGACACGCACCGGGCGCTCGAACAATGGGCAAAGTTCAAGCGGCGCCGGTTCCACGGCGCCGTGATCGGGGTAACCGGGAGCGTCGGCAAGACAACCACCCGGCAAATGATCCACACGGTTCTGAAGACGCGGCTCGTGGGGACGGCCAGCCCGAAAAACTACAACAATCACATCGGCGTGCCGCTCAGCATGCTCCAAATCGAGCGGGACGACGACTACGCGGTGCTCGAGCTGGGCGCCAGCGGTCGGGGGGAGATCGCCGCGCTGGCCGCCTTGTGTGGTCCGACGATCGGGGTCATCACCAGCGTGGGCGATGCCCACCTGGGCGGATTCGGCACCCGCAAGGCGATCGCCGAAGCCAAGCTCGAGTTGTTGGCCGCCCTGCCGCCAGACGGTTGGGCCGTGCTGGCCGACAACGCTTGTCTGCGACGCCTCGCCGGGCAGTGCCAGGCGCCGGTCACTTGGGTCGGGCGCGGCGCCGAGTGCGACGTGATGGCAACCCACGTGCGCTCGAGCCGGGGCGTGTTGCGTTTTCGTGTGTCCGGCTGCGAGTTCTCGATACCCATATGGGGCCGGCACCATTTGAACTCCTCGCTGGTGGCCGTGGCCGTCGGACAACGCATGGGGCTCGACCTGAGCGAAATCGCCTCTGCCCTCAGGGACTTCGACCCCGTACCCATGCGGTGCGAAGTGACCGAGGTCAAGGGCGCCACGATCATCAACGACACGTATAACGCCAGTCCGGCGGCCATGGAGGCCGCACTCGAGCTGTTGCGGGACTTCGACGCCTCGGGCAGACGGATCTTCGTCTCCGGCGACATGGGCCAGCTGGGTGAGCAGTCGGTCGCCTTGCACCGGCGACTCGGCAACCAGGTCGTGACCCTTTGCGGGGCCGATCTCCTGATCGCCTGTGGCGACCATGCCGGCGACGTCGTGACGGGCGCCCGGGCTGCCGGAATGCCGCGCGGCGGCGCCGTCGCCTTCAACGCCCCGGAGGAAACGTTGCCGCACCTCGGACAGACGATCCTCCCCGGCGACGTGGTTTTGGTCAAAGGGGCTCGGGCGATGGGCATGCAGCGCGTCGTTGAGGCGATCCAGCAGCATCCGGCACTTCATCTCGCGTAGCGGACAATCGAAAGAGGCAACAGAGATCGCAACCCAAACCATACCAAGAACCGGAGGAGATCGCCCCGTACGAAGATAAGGAGCGGCCGGAGAATAACTCGGGGACTGTCCCGATTTTCCCGCAGGGAAAATGGGACTGTCCCCCTCGCAAACCCGGCCGCGACAACTTAGCGTTGGGCTCCATCGATTGTGTCGGGGACGCGGGAATCCGACACTACCCTCCCTCCTGGGGTAGGAGCAACAAACTTGCCGGATATTGTGGCCCCTGGGTCGGCCACCCCGGCAAGTGCTTCTCGATGGGGCCTTGGACTGAGCGCCGGGGCGGCGCACTCGTGCGCCGCTCCCGGCTGCTCAGGGACGGGAAGGAAAGGATGAATGATGAAGGATGAAGGATGAATGAAGCAGGGGGAAAGGGACGGACCACGCTCGAAGGACTCGGGGAACGTTTGACCGCATAACGCCGCCGATCATTCAATACTCCTCCGTTCTTCATCCTTCATCCTTCCTCCTTCATCCTTTCCCCATTTCCCCATTCGCCATGCTCCTCTGGCTGCTGGACTATCTGACGCAAACATGGCCCTCGGCCCTTTGGTCGGCGAGGCTGGCCTCGTTGGAAAAGATCACGTTTCGCGCTTCGCTGGCCGCTCTGGCCGCGTTTGCGGTGGCGATCGTCCTGGGCCCCCGAATGATCGCCTGGCTTCGGGCCCGCTTCCGAGAGCCGATTAAGAGCGACTCGCCGGGCGTCCGGCACCTTCATGGCCAGAAGCAAGACACGCCGACCATGGGCGGATTGTTCCTCGTCGGCGGGCTCGTCGCCGGCGTGCTCGCCTTTGGCGACACGAGCAACGGCTACCTGCAAGCGGCGCTTTTCGTGGCGATCGGATTGGCCGGGGTCGGCGCGCTGGACGACCTGACCAAGCTCCGCGGCACGGCGAACGGTCTCTCGGCGCGGTCGAAGCTGCTCGGGCAACTGGTCGTGGCAAGCGTCGCCGCCCTGCTGATCTACCGGCAACACTCGGCTTTGGCCGACGGGCTTACGTTGCGCGTGCCGCTGGTGGATACGTCGTTCTCGCTCGGGTTGGGGTTTATCCCCTTGGCCGTGGTCGTCATCGTGGGGTTTTCCAATGCGGTGAACCTGACCGACGGCCTGGACGGCCTGGCCGGTGGATGTCTCGTCTTTGCCGCCGGCGCGATGGCCGTGGTGGCCTATGCCAGCGGGCACGCGGAGCTGGCCGAGTATCTGAACCTGCCCCGACTACCCGGGGCCGGGGAGATGACCGTGCTCGGTGGAGCCATGATCGGAGGCGTTCTCGGGCTGCTCTGGTTCAACTGCCACCCCGCGCAGGTGTTTATGGGCGACACCGGGTCGCTCCCCCTGGGTGGTCTCGTCGGGCTTTTGGCCGTGGTGACTCGGCAGGAACTGCTCCTGCTTTTAATAGGCGGGGTCTTTGTGGCCGAGGCCGCCAGTGTGATCCTTCAAGTCGGCTCCTACAAATGGCGTCGCCGGCGGATTTTCTTGTGTGCCCCGCTGCACCACCACTTTCAGTTTCGGGGGTGGCCCGAGGGCAAGATCGTCGTCCGCTTCTGGATCGCCTCGGCTCTGTGCGCGATTCTGGGCCTTGCCACGCTGAAATTGGGCGTCAGAGACAACTCATCCATCCCACCCGTTTGGGTTAAGGCCACGACGACATCCCCCACCGCCCGCTGAAATCCGTGAAGTTCAGCCCGGTTTGGCACGAAGAGAATTGAAGGGTCCGAGGGCCCAGGACCCCGCGGCAGCCCTCGGAGAACTGTCTAAACCACTTACTACCTCGTGGCATTCGAATTTGTGGGTGGCTGGTGGCTGAGCGGAGCGAAGCCCCAGGGCGCATAGACTGGGGCACCGCTCCGCTTTGCCCCAGGCACCCAAGCGCAAGATCGAAGGACACGAGGTACTATTAGCCCGCACGAAATTCGGTCCGTATGAAGTCAACGGCACCGCATCCTCACATCGTCTTTGCCGGCGGCGGGACGGGCGGACATCTGTTCCCCGGACTGGCGGTGGCCGAGCGGCTGGCTGCCGACCTGGCCCACGTGCGGATCACGTTTACCGGCGGCGGCATGGCGTTCGAGCGGCGGCAGGTGTCGGCCGCGGGGTTTGAGTATCTTCCGTTGCGATGCTGTCCCCTGCCACGACGACTGCGAGAGGTCTACCCCTTTGTTAGCAACAACTTCAGCGGCTATCGGGAGGCCAAACGCTTCCTGGCCCACGAGCACGTGTCGGCCGTGGTCGGTCTGGGCGGGTACGGGAGCGTTCCCATGGGTCGGGCGGCGATCGGGAGCGATGTCCCTCTGATCCTCCTTGAGCAGAACGCCGTCCCGGGTCGGGCAACCCGATGGCTGGCCCCGGCGGCCACGCTGGTTTGCACCACGTTCGAGCAGGCGAACGGACACCTGAGTTGGCGATCTTTGGTTCGGGTGACGGGCAACCCGATCCGCGCCAGCTTCACGCCTCGTTTGGTCGCCCTCGGGGCCTCAGACACCAAAGGTCAAGGCGACGAAGCCGCACGGCCGGATGCGCCCAGCAAATCGAACGGAGATAACCGCTACCGGCTGCTGGTAGTCCTTGGCGGCAGCAATGGGGCCCGGTCGCTCAACCAATACGTTCCCTTGGCACTTCGCAAGCTGGGCGCCCGGCTTCGAGGGTGGAGAATCGTGCACCAGTCGGGGCGTGCGGACCTGCGCCCTACGCGGCAGCTTTACGCGAAGCTGGGCTTGAAGGCGGACGTCGCCTCATTCGTGCTCAACATGCCCGAGGTGCTGGCCCGGGCCGATCTGGCCGTCTGCCGGGCCGGCGGCACGACTCTGGCCGAACTGGCGGCAAGCGGCCTGCCGGCCGTCCTGCTCCCCTATCCTCACGCGGCCGACGATCATCAGCGCAAGAACGCCGACGTTTTCGCCGGCTCCGGCGCGTGTCTGGCCCTGGACCAGCGCGAGCTTCCCGGCCGGCTCGACAATCACCTGGCCGTCGCGATCTCCCGCCTGGTGGGTAGCGCCGCCAAGCGAGCCGCGATGTCAGAGGCCATGCGTCGCCTGGCGCAACCCGACGCCACCTGGGACGTGGCCACCATGGTCCGCCAAGTAGCACGGTGCGGCGGGTAGCTGTGACGAGGGATGAGGGATGAGGGATGAGCGGAGAGGGGAGAGGGTGCGGTCCCGTCGTCCCGGATCGGTTGACACGGCACGGTTCCGGCGCCTATCATCCCACCGACGAAGAACGGACGCTTCCAAGCGAGGAACGCACCCCCTTGGCGCCACAAGATCAATCAGACCTCCTGCTCAACGGTCGCAAGCCGGCGGACGGAATCTCTTGGATCTCCGACAACGCGCGAACTGAACGCCGCGCTCATTTGGTCGGGATTGCCGGGGCGGGGATGCGCTCGCTGGCCGAGGTCCTTCTGGGATGGGGATGGCGGCTGAGCGGATCCGATCTTGCGGGCGATCGGACGGGTCCGCTGACCGCCTTGGGCGTTCGCATCTCGACAGGTCACGCGGCCGAGCACCTGCCGCCGGAGACCGATCTGGTCGTCACCAGCGACGCAGTCCCGGCCGACAATCCGGAACTCCAAAGGGCCGAGGAGTTGGGGATTCCCGTCTTGAGCTACTTCCAGACGCTCGGACGACTGATGCGGGGTCGGCACGGTCTGGCCGTGGCCGGAACGCACGGCAAATCGACCACCACGGCGATGGCGGCGGATTTGCTCGTCGAGGCGGGCCTCGATCCAACGGTCGTCTTCGGGGCGGCACCCTTGGGGCGCCACGGCGGGGGCCGCCCGGGCAAGGGGAAGATGATGCTGGTCGAGGCGTGCGAATACCGGGCCAACTTCCTCCATCTTCCGGCCCGGCATGCCGTGATTTTGGGAATCGAGCCGGACCATTTCGATTGCTTCGATTCGTTCGACGAGTTGGAGCGTGCCTTTGGCGAATTTGCCGATGCCGTGCCGGCTGAAGGATTGGTGCTGGCCCGGGCCGGGTGTCGAGCCACCGCGCGAGTCACGGCCGGGCTGCGTTGCCGGGTGGAGACCTTTGGTTTTGCGCCGACGGCCGACTGGTCGGCCCAATGCCTGGGCAGCCGCCGCGGACGATACGACTTTCGTTTTCTCCGGCACGGCCGCCCCCTGACCGACGTGCGGCTCCGGGTCCCCGGCCGCCACAACGTGCTCAATGCCCTGGGTGCCGCGGCCCTGGCTTGGCACAACGGCGTCGGACCCGATCAGATCGCCCGCTCGTTGGGGCGGTTCCGCGGCCTTGCCCGGCGCATGGAGGCGGTCGGCTCGTGGCAAGGCGTGGTCTTTCTGGACGACTACGCTCACCACCCAACCGAGGTGTACGCCACGTTGCGATCGGTGCGCCAAGCCTATCCCGGTCGCCGGGTGTGGTGTGTTTTCCAGCC
>JBDRTC010000434.1:0-3070 GCA_043824335.1 Planctomycetota bacterium
AGGGAACCTTCAAGGTGAGCCAGGATTATCCGGAGTCGGACGCGAGCGTCGCAGCCGGTTATGGGGAAACCGTTCGCTGGGAAGTCCCGGGGGAGACTCCCGTCATTCTGAAGCTCGAGCCTGTGGATCAATAGCCTGCGATCAGGAGAGCCGCCTCGTGAACGGTTTGCTCGTTGTCACGCTCTGCTTGGCAAAGAAAGCATTCGTTTCCCCTCAAGGAGAAAGGATATGGTGGAAGTTATGAGAAACGTGGTTTGGATCACGCGACCGGCCATGCTGGTCGCGATTTTGCTGTCTCCGTGCGCCGGGCAAGCCGGCGTGGCGGCGGAGGCGGGAGTCAACGTGGCCCTGGCCTCCGAGGGTGCGGTTGCCATCTCGGACTCGGTTTACCCGGGTTTTCAACCCAAGATGGCGATCGACGGCAAGTGGGTCGGTCCGGGAGATGATCCGGAGTCGAATCGGCTCCTCTTCTCCGTCCAACGGCCGCATCCTCATTGGCTCTGGATCCACTTTCGTCAGCCTGCGCGGATCTCCCGGGTGGTCATTCATCGTTCGTATGCCACGGACCATCCCGTCGATTTCATTGGCCAGTGCAGCTCCAACGGCGGCGATAGCTTTGAGAACCTGTTTGAGGTGACCGACCACAAGATGGACGCCGAGACCTTCCAGACGACATGGTCTTTCGATCCGGTTGTCGCGCAGGACTTCCGGCTCTGGATCGCCAAATCCGCACTCCAGGATCTCCCCAATGCCGCGCAGGTCTCGGAGGTTGAAGTCTTTGGTGAATTCGTCGAGGCGAAGCCGAAAGAGGTGCGTGCTGCGGCGGCAGCCGAGCTGCCCAGCGACGTGCTCAAGCCGACGCAGCCGGAAGGGCTCCAGATCAAGCAGAACGACGAGGAGATCGAATTCCGCTCCCCGTGGCTGCGCCTGACAGTAGACCGCAACCGGCCGCAGATCACGTTCCTCAGTTGGGACAGCCTGGGCCGGGGCGGCGTGGAGGAGAATCTGCTCCGTTCCGGGACGCAACTCAGTGCCGGCGTTCCGATCTTTTCCCAGCCCGAGTCTGCTCGGCCGGAGCCGGCGGTGTGCGAAGGCAATGTGGTTCGTTACAGGGTGGCGTTTCCGAGTGGCCTCCAGGCCCGCTGGGAACTCCGGGTGGAAGCCGACTCGGTGCGGATGGCGGTCAGTTGGGCAAACGCCGACAGGAGGGCGTTCCGGATGCCGCCGGGGATCCAGTTGCCGTTCAATCTCGGGGTCTCGTCGGTGGCCCCGTTCGCCACTCCCCCCCCGGGTAACCCGGCCCCCTTACCCATGCCTTGCCTGCTCAACGGCGGCAAGAACGGGACGATCTTGATCGAGCAGACCGGCGGCGACCGTGTTTACCTCGACGGGCACGGGCGTTGGGACGCTTTTCTCATTGGTGACGTCCAACGCCGCGAGGACGGGTTCTACGTCGTCTTGCCGCACGCCCGGAGTTCGCAAATCGCTTTAACCGTGAAGAGCATTCCCGTGGCGCTACCCGACGTGGTCGAGGCCGAGCCGCGTCTCTGGGCACTCCCTCGCCACTGGATCAACAACTTCCAGTACCGCCCGGACGTCGGACTCTTGAGCAACAACATCGTCAGCACCCCCTGTGCCAACTGCCTGTTCTATTGCAGCGATCTGGCCTTCTTCACCCCGCCGCTTCCCGGCGGTATGGAGGCAGTCGAATTGGTGCGCGCCTCGGCCGATCGATGGCTTGCCGACACGAGCGGCTACGGCAACCAGGATCCGTTCATGGACGGGGACCCTTCGCTCTTGATCGCCTGCTGGGGCGTGATCCGCGTGACCGGCGACCTGGAATTGCTCAAGCGATGGATTCCTCTGCTGGAAGAACGCGCCGCCCACTGGAAGAAACGGGACGTCGACGGCGACGGCCTTTACGAGTCGCTTCTCTCCGGCAATCGCGGCGATTGGCACGGCGCAGGGAACGCCTGGGACTGCATCAACTTCGGCCATGAGGATGCTTACTGTCTGGCGCTCGGCTATCGGGCGTTGCGTTGTCTGGCCGACCTCCAGCGCCTTGCCGGTCGACCCGAGCAAGCGAAGGTCTACGACACCGATGCCGACCGCATCCGCGAGGCCTATGTGCCCACGTTCTTGAATCCCGAGACGGGCATTCTTGCCGGTTGGAAGAGCCGCGACGGCGAGCTGCACGACTACTGGTTCACCTTCATCAACGGGCTGGCCATCACCTACGGCCTGGTGCCGGATGATCTGGCCAACCAGATCATGGATCGCATTCAGGCGAAGTTCAAGGAGGTGGGCTACACCCGGTTCGAACTCGGTCTGCCGTGGCAACTGGTCCCCGTTCACAAGAACGACTACCTCCCCGGCCACAAGACGTTGAGCCCGCAGAAGGAAGATGGAAGCGACACCTTCCAGATCTTCGTCAACGGCGGTGCCCACGCCCAGTCGTATTACTACATTCAGGCCCTCTATAAGCTGGGGAGACGCGAAGAGGCCGAAGCGATCCTCTGGCCGATGATGGCCAGCTATGCAGCCTGCCGCTTCCAGAACGGCCTCGGCGGTGGCGGAGAGTTGACGAAATGGGACGGGACCCCCTCAGGCTACGAGGGCTTCCTGTCGCACTGCTACCGCGGTCAGTTGGCCCTGTTCACGGGGCACTACGGCATCGGGTTCGGCCCGGAGGGCTTCTGCCTCGAGCCGTGGTCGCCGCTGAAAGGCAAGCGCGTGAAACTGGGTTTGAAATACATGGGCAAAATCGTGGAAGAAATCGAATGAAAGGACTTGTCATGCAGAATGTTGTAAAGATCGTGCTTGGTATTTCCCTGTTGAGCTGTACCCACCTAGTATGCAGCCGTTCGTCGGCGGAGTCTGTCGGACAGCAAGCCTGCCGCGTGGTGCAGCAGGAAAGCCGCGTGGAGCTGCATTCGCCGTTCTTCGTGTTTCGCCTGGATACGCGGGCGGGGCTGCAAGCGGAATCCTGGGAGAACCGCATCACCGGCCAAACGATCTCCCTGGGAGGCGGACCCGAACTGGAGGTGGACCTCGGCATCGCTGAGGGACC
>JBDRTC010000435.1:0-16192 GCA_043824335.1 Planctomycetota bacterium
AGCCCCGTGAGGCCCATGATCGCCGCGACCGCCCAAACCAGCCCCAGCCGCTTGATCGACCCGACGGCCGCATCCAACTCCAGCCGGGCGAGCTTGAATCGAAGGGCGACCATCGCCTCGAAGCCGGCCGCCAATCGGGCGACCTCGTGCTTGACGTCGTCGAACAAAGGGCGATCAGGGTCCGCCATTCTCGGCTCCACTCTCGTCGGGCGTCGTGCGGCTCGGGGCCGACTCGGCCCAGAGTTGCTCGAACTCGTGCCAAACGCCCGAGACGGCCTTGTCCAGCGCTCTGTGCGTCAGGTGCCGACCCAGCAATCGCGACCAACCGGCGGCCAAGCCCGACGAAGCGGCCAGCCCAAAGCCAAACGCGGCCAGCACGGCCTGGGCGGGGAATCGCTCGACGTAGGTTCGCCACGAGGCCAGTCGACGGCCTTCACGCTCCAGCGACCGGACCCGGCGGTCGATCCGCCGCCTCAGCCGCCCGATCCGCAGCCGCAGGGCCCGCTTTGCTCGCTGATGATCGATGCTGAGGGTCATGGGTGTGACACGTGAAGAGGAATGATCCACATTTCGCCTCACCGGCGGAACAGGCGTCCGAGGAAGAAGCCGATCGCCGCGGCGATCAACACGCCCGGGCCGGGGTGCTTCTTGACGAGTTTCAACGTGCCGTCGATTACCTCGCCCACGTTGGTTTCCCGCACCCGCTTCAACTGCTCGGCAGCCTGCTGGCGGACCTGGCCATAGACCTCGTTGGCTTTCTTCAGTTCCGCCTCCGCCCGGCGAACCGCCGCCTCGGCCGCCTTGACTTGGGGCGTCCGCTCGGCCTCCGGGCTCGAATTGTCCGAGGCGTGGGCGTCGACGCCCGGGGCCTCCTTCGCGCCGGAAGACGCTTTAGCGCCCTTTTTCTTTGCCATCTTGCTCTCCTCGCGCGGGTCGGCCCCCGTACATCGGCATTTTCTCCCTGTATTTCCCAGTAATCCTATGTTACCAAGAATCTGGGCGAAACGCGATCGCAGAATGGGCGAAAAACACCCGGATGGGGGGATCGGTTGAGCCCTGGGAAAGAATCGGGCATCATGTGCATCGCCAAGCACGAGACGCAACTTCGAGACTCGCGCATCGCGCTGGTGTTGCCTGTCATGGCTACGGCCGATACCCAAGAAACCGCCGGTGCTGGGATGCCGACAGCCGGTGATCGTCTGCCGTCGTGCGGTTCAGGAGTGACCATGCCACGATTCATCGGCCGGCTTGCTCTCATCGTCCTGTGCCTGGCAGGAAATATCGGTCCCCATCAGGGACTTGCCCAGTCGGTCGCCGGCCGATCGGAGAGGCCCAATTCAGGGGATCGTGACCTCAACGCCGGGGCGGGCACAGCCGGCGTCGATTGGCCACGATTCCTGGGGCCCTCGGGCGACAGTAAGTCGCCGGAAACGGGCATCGCGACCGACTGGGGCCCGTGCGGCCCGCCGGTTGTCTGGCACCGCGAGTTGGGCACCAGCTACGGGATCGGGTCGGTCGCAGGCGGCCGCTACTTCCAATTCGACCGGTACGGCGATCAGGCGCGGCTTACGTGTCTGGAAAGCCGGACCGGTGAGTTCCTGTGGGAGTTCGAGTACCCGACCGATTATGAAGACCTGGTCGGCTACAACGACGGTCCGCGCAGCTCGCCCGTGGTCGACGGCGGTCTGGTCTACATTTTCGGCGCCGAAGGGATGCTTCACTGCGTAAACGCCGCGGACGGGAAGCTCGTCTGGAAAGTCGACACGGCCGAGCGGTTCGGCGTGATTCAAAACTTTTTTGGCGTGGGCAGCACGCCCGTCGTGGAAGGCGATCTTCTTTTGGTGATGATCGGCGGCAGCCCGCCGGAATCGCAGGGCGTGCGGCGGTTCGGCATGGATCGCGTCGTGGGCAGCGGCACGGGCGTCATCGCGTTCGACAAGCGAACCGGCCAGGTGAAATACGCAATCACCGACGAGCTGGCCAGCTACTCCACGCCGCAACTGGCCACGATCGGCGACCGGCGCTGGTGCTTCGTGCTCGCCCGGGGCGGGCTGGTGGGATTCAACCCACTCTCGGGCGAAGTCGATTTTCACTATCCCTGGCGGGCCCGGCTCCACGACAGCGTGAACGCCAGCACGCCGGTCGTGGCCGGCAACGAGGTGTTCATTTCGGAAACCTACGGGCCCGGAAGCTCGCTGTTGCGGGTCGAGCCGGGTGGCTATGAAGTTGTGTGGAGCGATCCGCCGGGACGCCACAAGGCCATGCAGGCACACTGGAACACGCCCATCTATCACGAGGGATATCTCTACGGCTCCAGCGGACGCTATTCGGGAGGCGCCGAGCTGCGGTGCGTCGAGTGGAAGACGGGCAAGGTGATGTGGGGCCAGCGCGGACTCCGCCTTGCCTCCCTCTTGTACGTGGACGGGTATTTCGTCTCGCTCAGCGAAGACGGCGTGTTGCGGCTCGTCGAAGCCACGGAAAAGGAGTACGTCGAAGTCGCCCGGGCCGTCGTAAGGGAAACGCCGGACGGCCCGCCGCTCCTGAAACCGCCGGCGTGGGCGGCCCCGATTCTCGCACACGGTCTCTTGTACGTGCGAGGAGACGACCGGGTCGTCTGCCTGCGGCTGATCCCCGGCAAAGGATAGGACGGGGCGTAGGTTATGCTTCAGCATATCGCCCCCGCATTTGATATGCTGAAGCATAACCTACTTGTCTACTTGTCTTGCCAACCGCGTCGCTTTCTCGTATCGTGTTTACCATGGCGTCCGAGGGCCTTTCTTTTGGAGGGAGCGCATGATGACGGCAATTGGTGCGGGTAAACGGCGATGGGCAAGGAATCTTGCGTGGGTGGCCTTTGTTGCCGCGGCCACGGCCGTTTCGGCGGAGGTTGCCCTGGCGGCCGGCAAACTGCCCACGCCCGCAGCGCCGGCGCTCACAGCCGACGAGGCCGCCGCGGCCATTGAGCAGGACTGGCTCTTTCAAGCCGGCAACGTGCCCAGCGCGTGGCGCACGCGTCAGGAGATCCAATGGACTCGCGAGATGGCCGCCCGATTGGCCGGCCGCCGCAGCGCGCCCAATCTGTCTGCCGAGTTGAAGGAGTTGGACGAGCTTGAACGGCAGTTGCCCGACGAAACGACCGAGGCATCGGAAGCGGTCATTCGAGTGCCGGAAGGGCTCGTCGCCCGGTGGACCTTCGATCAGCCGGAGGGCTCTCCCGCTGCCGACGCATCGGGTGGCGGCTGGCAGGGAACACTCGCCGGACGCACGCAGCGGGCTCCCGGCATTCGAGGCGGCAGCCTCGCGCTTGGCGGTCAGGGATACATGACGACCGATCCCAAGCTCTCGGCGAGCACCCAGGGGAACTACACCGTGTGTACCTGGCTGCGGACCACGGCCTCGGTGATGGATGTTCTGGGAAGCGGCGTCCGCAGCGGAGACTTTCTTCTGGTCGTCAACCGGGGTCCGATCCGCGGCCATCACTGGACCGATTCGAGCGGCAACGTGATCGACGGAAAGGCCGTGGTCAACGACGGGCGCTGGCATCACGTGGCGCAGGTGGTCGACGAGACGAGCCTCTCGATCTACGTCGACGGCGTGCTCGACGTCACCACAAAACTCACCGGCTCCAGGACCCCTTCGGCCGACCCGATCAATCTCGGCACGCGCACGCCCGCCGACACAGCCTATCGGTTCCGCGGCTCGCTCGACGAGGTTTGCCTTTTCGATCGCGCTCTTGCGTCCGAGGAGCTGAAAACGCTTTACGAGGAAGGCCGGGCGCTGGTCGACGCGAGCGGGTCCAACCAGGCCGAGGCCGATCTCTACTTCGCCGTGCGCCGCGTGAAGCGGCGGATCATGCTCAAAGACCCGTTGGTCGACTTCTCGCAGGTGCTTTTGGTCGATGTGCCCTGCTACGACGCCTTGAACCACGAGTCGATGCACCGGGTGTTTCCCCAGGCGCAGAACAACGTCGGCCGGCTTTTGCTTCTCGAAGGGCTCAATCCCGGCGGCACGGCGCGAAATCTCGGACCCGGGCCGGGCATGTACTGGCGGCCCGAGCTTTCCTACGACGGCCGCAAGGTGCTCTTCTGTCACCGGCCCGAGGCGGACCGCACGTTTCATCTCTATGAAATGGACCTCGACGGCTCGAACCTGCGCCAACTGACCTTCGGCGGCTACGACGATCTCGATCCGATCTACGCGCCCGACGGGCACATCCTCTTCCTCTCCAACCGGGGCAACAGCTACGCCCGCTGCGCCGTGGGGCATCCCAGCTACGTGCTCGCCCGCTGCGACGGCGAGGGAAAGAACCTCTACCTCATCAGCGCCGGCAACGAGCCGGAATACACGCCCGCCATGCTCTCCAACGGCCGGGTGCTCTACACGCGGTGGGAATACACCGACAAGGAGCTGTTCCGCGTGCAGAGCCTCTGGTCGACGAACCCCGACGGAACCGGCACGGCCACCTTCTGGGGCAACCAGAGCTACTGGCCCGACATGCTCGTCGAGGCCCGGCCGATTCCGGGGACCAACCGGGTGATGTTCTCCGGGCAGGGGCATCACGACATCGTCCACGGGAGCATCGGCATTATCGACCAAAGCGAGGGCTTCAACTATCCCCACGGGCTCACGAAAGTGACGGTCGACGCACCTTGGGCCGAAGTCGGCGACGGGCCCGACGAACGACCCGTGTGCGAGGAGTACCACGCCTCGGGCGATTACGTGGGATATCGCACGCCGTTCCCTTTGAGCGAGGAGGTCTTTCTCGTTTCCGCCCGGATGCCGCAGCAGAACGACCCGGCGCTGCTCGGGTCGTGGCGCGTGCCGGAAACGCGGTTCGCGTTGTACTTGATGGACGTCCACGGCAACCGGGAACTGATCTACCGGGGCGCTTACGACGCGCTTTACGCCGTGCCGGTCAGGCCCCGGCAAAAGCCGCCGGTGATTCCCGACACGGTGGCCTGGCCCGGCTCCGAGAAAGATGGGCGGGAAGTGCAGCCGGGCGTGATCTACAGCGCCAACGTGCTGGAAGGGCTGCCCGACATGGTCCGCCAGCAGGCCAAGTACGTGCGCGTGATCAATCTCGACTACACCACGTTCACCTTCGGGCTGAAAACACAAGCCCCCGGGTGCTGGGGAAAGCCCGCGATCACGCATATGCACGCCGGGCCCCCCTTGTCGATCACCGGAAACGACGGTTTCAAGCGCGTGCTGGGAATCGTGCCGATCGAGGCCGACGGGTCGGTTGCCATCGAGGTGCCGCCCGCCAAGCAGTTGCACTTCCAGCTCCTGGACGATCGCTACCGGGCCGTTCACACCATGCGCTCCTTTACGAACGTGATGCCCGGCGAGCGGCGAGGCTGTGTCGGCTGCCACGAAATGCACAGCGCGGCCCCGGCCGCGTACGCGGGGCTGGCGATGCGGAAGTCGCCGGTGACGCCCACGCCGCCTCCCTGGGGGCCCTATTACAACCTCGGCTACGAGCGCGACATCCAGCCGATTCTCGACCGGCACTGCGGCTCGTGCCACCAGGGCGACGGCGAGGCCCGCAAGGATTTCGATCTCACCCTGCGCCCCAGCAAAGACGGCGGCACGTTCCCCGAGCCGTACGTCACGCTCACGCTGGGAGCCCGGCGGAACCTGGCAAGCTTCCCCGGCGACTGCGAGGGCGGCGTGGCCGGAACCATTCTGGCGATGGCCTTTCCGCTCACGCCGGAGTCGGACCGCACGCTCCCGCCCATGACGTCGCTTTCCTACAAGAGCCGGCTCGTCGAGTTGGCCTCCAGCGGCGAGCATTACGACGTGAAGGTCGACGAGCTTAGCCTACGGAAGCTGATCGTCTGGGTCGACATCCTCTGCCCCTACCTGGGCGAAGAGGAGATCCTCGCCATGCCCGACCCCGACCCGAACGACCCCTTCTTCAAAGACTCCCCCTACCCGCCGCGAACCCCGGGCATTCAACCCTTCGCCGATTCACCCTATCCCCCGCGGATGAAGAACGCCCCGATCGTCAACCGCGCCTATTGCCAGGACGAGTTCCCCACCCAAGCCGACCGGCTGAAGAGCGTTGCGGCGACGGCGGGTGAGTAGTGAATCGGATACCGAAGGCGGGATTCCACGCCGGCGGCAGCAGATCCGGGCCGAGCGCCTTTTCCGGTTTCAAGGCGTAGGTTATGCTTTAGCATATCGCGCCACCATCTGATATGCTGAAGCATAACCTACCTGCCAGAATCGGAGTTCCGGGTTTGGGAGGGGTCATGGAGATCATCCTCAGCCAATTCATCAAGGCGCTCGCCGAAAGCGGTCTGATGACCGCCGCGGAGGTTCGCGCATTTCTTGAGAGCTTGCCTCCGGAGAAGAATCCGGACGACGGGGCCGATCTTGCCCGGGAGCTGGTGCGGCAGAAGCGGCTCACCAAGTTCCAGGCCCAAGCGATCTACCAGGGCAAGACGAAGGGGCTCATCCTCGGCGATTACGTGGTGCTCGACCGCATCGGCGAGGGCGGCATGGGGCAGGTTTACCGGGCCGAGCACCGGACGATGGAGCGCATTGTCGCCCTCAAGACGCTCCCTTCGGCGGCCACCAAGTCCGAGCGGGCCATCCAGCGGTTTCATCGCGAGGTCAGGGTTGCGGCGAAGCTCTCGCACCCCAACATCGTCACGGCCCACGACGCGGGCGAGTCGCACGGCGTTCATTACCTAGTGATGGAATACGTCGCCGGAAGCAACCTGTCCTCGCTCGTCCGCGAGCACGGGCGTTTGCCGGTCGGCACGGCGCTGGACTACGTGCTCCAGGCGGCCCGGGCGTTGGAGTACGCCCACTCGGAGAAGGTGATCCATCGCGACATCAAGCCCTCAAACATCCTGTTGGACCGGAAGGGCACGGTCAAAGTGCTCGACATGGGCCTGGCCCGGCTCAACGAAACCGTGGGACCGTTGGACCCAACCGCGGAAGAGACCCTCACCGGCACCGGCCAGGCCATGGGCACGATCAACTACATGCCGCCCGAGCAGGCCGAGAACACGAAAACGGTCGACGAGAGGGCCGACATCTACAGCCTCGGCTGCACGCTCTTCTATCTTCTCACCGGCCGGGCGGTCTACGGCGGCGACACCACGGTCACCAAGCTCCTGGCCCATCGCGAGGCGGCCATTCCTTCCTTGCGGGCCGACCGTCCCGACGTGCCCGAGCCGCTCGATGCCGTCTTCCAACGGATGGTCGCCAAAAGGCCCCAGGATCGCCACGGGTCGATGACCGAAGTGATTGCCGAGTTGACCGAGTGTGCCGCACCCCGGCCCGACCAGCTTGCCGAGACCGTCGACCTGGGCACCGCCCCGCCCGACGCTCCCCAAATCAACACGCTGCCCGTCATCCAAACCGACGAACCTCCCGCCGACGAGTCCCTTCCCCTCGATTTCCCGGTCATTTCGCCGGTTGATGGTTTTCTTCGGGCCCGCTCGGGTAAGGACAAGCGGCAGCAGGCCATCTTTGGTGCGGTGGCGGTGGGGATCATGTTCATCCTCCTGCTACTGGGCGTGATCTTTTTGGTGAGAACGCCAGATGGGACACCGGTTGTCGAGATCAATGAGCCCGACGCTGTCGTCCCAGTGTTGGACGAGTTGGCATCGAAAGCGGCTCCCCGGAGACCTTCATCGCGGTCGGAAACAGGCCGGCCGTATTCGTCACCGCCGCCGGCCCTGGCCCCCTGGGACCTTCCCCACGACGCCCCCCCCTCCCGCCGTGGCTCCTTTCGACGCCGCCACGGCGAAGAAGCACCAGCAAGCCTGGGCCGACTACCTGGGCGTGCCGGTCGAGTTCGAGAACTCCATCGGCATGAAGATGGTCCTCATCCCGCCCGGGGAGTTTTTGATGGGGTCGAGTGAGGAGGAGATAGCGAGGTTGCTGAAGGATGGGCAGGAAGGGGGATGGTTGGACGAATTCTTGGCCAAACGTATACGATGGGAAGGTCCACAGCACAACGTGAGAATCACGAAGGCTTTCTATTTGGCCGCACATGAAGTGACCGTGGGTGAGTTCAATGCGTTTGTGGAAGCTACAGACTACCAGACGGAGGCGGAAAAGGATGGCAAAGGTGGCTATGGACCGGTGAAGATGGATGGTGAGTGGGAGTTCGAGCGAAGGACGGAATTCAACTGGAAGAACACGGCGCTTGAGCAGACGGATCAGCATCCAGTAGGCAATGTGACTTGGAACGACGCTATCGCCTTCTGTCGATGGCTTGGGGAACAGGAGGGGAAAATCTACCGGCTGCCAACGGAGGCCCGATGGGAATATGCTTGCCGGGCAGGGAGCACGACACGCTGGCGCTTCGGCGACAACGAGACGGAGTTGGAACAGTACGCTTGGGATGCGAAGAAGCAAGGGTGGCCCACACACTCGGTGGGTCAAAGGCTGGCGAATGGTTTCGGTTTGCGTGATATGTATGGCAATGTGCGAGAGTGGTGCTCGGACGGGTTTTCGCCAGATTACTACAGATCGTCACCTGTGGAAGATCCGGACTGCCCGTACAACGGAGGCGGCCGTGTGCTCCGGGGCGGGGCGTTCTACGGTCTGCCGAGGGTCGTCCACTCTGCCGCCCGTGGCTCAAACAATCCGTCCAACTGTGACGGCCTTCTCGGTTTCCGCCTCGCCCAAACCACCCCCTCGGCAAGCTCACTCTCAACATCATCGAACCCAACGTCACCATCTCCATCGACAACGGCCAGACCACCTTCACCACGCTCGACGACGCTCAGCCAATCGAAACCATCCTCACCGAGGGAAAGCACACCATCGAAGTAAGCAAGCCGGGTTTCAAGACGTTCAAGAAAGAGATCAACGTCGTGGTGGACGGGAAGGAGATGATCTCGGTTCGTCTGGAGCGCTGACCCGGGCTTTCCGCAGACGGACGAGCACCCGGTGGTGAACGTTTCCTGGAATGATGCGACGGCGTTCTGCCAGTGGCTGTCGAAGAAACAAGGCGTCAAGTACGACCTGCCGACCGAGGCGCAGTGGGAGTACGCCTGCCGTGCGGGGACGGCCAGCTTCTGGTACTGCGGGGACAGCGACACGACGCTGCAAGAATATACGTGGTTCACTGCGAATTCGGTTGACGAGACACACCCGGCGGGGCAGTTGAAACCGAACGCTTGGGGGCTCTACGACATGCACGGGAACGCGTGGGAATGGTGTGCGGATTGGTTGGCCACGGAATACTATGCGCAGTCGCCGCCGAGCGATCCCAGCGGTCCACCTACCGGCTCGCTCCGCGTGCTTCGCGGCGGCTACTGGGGCCACCACGCGGGGCGCTGCCGGTCGGCGTTTCGGACTCAGCACTCGCCGGACTACCGTGGCCACCGCCTCGGCTTCCGGCTTGGCCTCAGTTCTGGCGGACGAGTAAGCGGAGGTCGGACCGGTGGCGAGCGTAGGCCCGTGCGGGGCCGGGCCGTAGCTGCCGCTGGTTCGAACCGGCCACACCAACCCGAAGCGCAAGCGAGGAAATGTGGTCGCCAGCGAGGAGAAGCCAGGAAGCACGCCGCGCCTCGACTCTTCCTCGCTTGCGATTCGGGTTAGTGTGTAGATTCCCCGACGGGGGAGAGAAGGATGACGGCACGCGCGAACCGGCCGAATGAGCCGCCAATGCCCGACCCGCTCGCGTATTTCCTCACGTGGGCCACATACGGCACTTGGCTTCCCGGTGACGAACGCGGGTGGGTCGAATATCGACACGGATGGAAGCTGCCCGATCCAATCCGCAAGCTGGAAGCGGAGGCGCGCATGACCGAGGACGCCTGTGTCCTCGATGGCGACCAACGCCGTCTTGTGGAAAAGACGATCGCGGATCATTGCCGGATTCGCGGCTGGGAATTGCACGAAGTGAACTGTCGAACAAACCACTTGCATGTTGTCGTAAGCACCAAGCGACATCCTGACGATGTACGCAAGCAATTCAAAGCATGGTGCACGCGCCGCCTGAAGAAACTCGAACGGAAACGGTCACCCGGGCCCCTGGGGGCCGTACGAGAGAATTGGTGGGCCCAGCGCGGTAGCCGCCGTTACTTCAACGACGAAGAGAGCCTGGAAGCCGCAATCCAATACGTACGAGAGGGCCAAGACCAACACTCAGTGCGAAGCGCAAGCGAGGAAGATCGCCATCAGCGAGGAAGAGCATGTGTTCATCCGTCGCGTGCCTCGCTTGCGCTTCGGGTTAGTGTCGGGTGCGGGAGGCGGACAGTCCCCGAGTTATTCTCCTGCCCCGCTCAGTTTCTCAACCGCACGGGAAGCTCGTCGATCTTGGCGGCGAGGTTGAAGTCGATGTCGGCCAGGCCGCCGATGGCGTGGGTCCAGAGGACGATGGAAACGTGGCGGTAGCCTTCCAGGTGCAGGTCCGGGTGATGGCCTTCCCGTTCGGCCAGCTCGGCCACCCGGTTCAGGAACTCCATGCCCGCCCCAAAACTCTTGACCTCCCAGTCCTTTTGGATCCGGTCTTCCTCGCCGGTCAGCCGCCAACCGGAAAGGGCTTCGAGCCGCCGGCGGGCCTCGTCGGCCGAGAGTTTTGTGACGTCCCCTTCGCAGGCGGTGCACTTCTTCGACGTGAGCTGCTCGGTGCATTGTGTATTCATTGAATCGGCTCCTTGGCCTCAATGGCATGCGGATCGTGATCCCACCTCATTATAGGGCGGTCCCGGTTACGGGCAATCGTGAGCAAGCAAGTCCTGTAGCCGTCTTGCTGCCGCTCCGTATTTGTTAATACTACAGTGCAAGGTCTCCGCTGCGAATGAGTCAACTTCAGATGGCTTGGAACCACGGATAGCACGGATTTGCACGGATGGAATTGAGCGAGACGAGTCCTTGTACACGCTGAAACTTTATCCGTTTTTGTCCGTGTCATCCGTGCTTTGACATAAACCTGTTGTTGCCCGTTGGCTGCCGACAGTCAAGTTGATCGACCCGGCGCTGTAGGACTAAAGATACGGCGTGCTTCCGTAACGCGTCATTTCATCGAGCATGGCCTCGATGTTTTGGAGGGGGACATCGCCGGCGATCTCACCCCGGGCGATCAGGCCGCCCTGGAAGCGGGCGTAGGTGTCGACGTCGGCGCGCACGGCCGCCCGAACGTCCTCGGGCGTGCCGCGGGGGAGGGTCCACTGGCGGTCCAGGTCGCCCAGCAGGCAGACTTTCCCGGCCACTAGCGAACTGAGCCGCTCGCGGGGCATGCAATTCGACTGCGGGTTGAGCACGTCGGCGCCGATCTCGAGAAGATCGGGGATGATCGGGTCGATCACCCCGTCGCTGTGGAACCAGACGTGCTTACCCGATCGGCGGACAATCTCGAACATCGCCGCGTAGGCCGGCTTGAAGAACTCGCGCCAGAGGCCGGGGCGGATCGACAAGGCCTGCTGCGTGCCCCAGTCGTCGCGAAAATGGACGCCGTCCAGCCCGACCAGCTCCCCCAGCCGTTCGAGTCGCCGGAGGATCACTTCCAGGATCATGTCGCGAAGCCGGGCGCACCGCTCGGGCTCGACCAGCAGGTCTTCATGGATCGCCTGGAAGCCGTGCAGGTAGTACATCCGCTGCCAGAGCGTGTCGCCGTCGGCCAGGGTGTACTTCTGGCCGGCGTTCCGGTCGATCCGCCGCGCGAGCTGGGCGAGAATTTCATCCAAGGCGGTGTTGGGCGGCTGGTAGTGGTCCAGGGCGCTCCACTCGGCCACCGGATGGAAGACGACCTGGCCCTTGTGCTCGTCGGTGTGCCGCACCCAAAGGCTTCCCCACGGATCGCGGCTGGGCTCGCCAACGTTGGGCCCAAACTCCCCGTAGGTGGCGCTGCCGACGTTGACGACGTCCTCCGGGTACTGGCGGTGAATCTCGGCGAGGGCTTCGCCGTGTCGGGCGACGGCGCCGTGGAGCGTGTCGTGCATGATCGGGACACGATCCGGCCCGGTCATCTCAATCGCTCGGATGACGCGCTGGCGACTATTCATGGGAAGCCAACCGGTCTGGGTTGCCTCGTGAATCAACTATGATAACCGGCGAGCCCAAAGGCTGGAAGACAAGACGTTGGGCATGTCTGCAAGCGCAAGGAAGCGTACGCGCCGGCTCACAGGACCTCCCTGCCCCGGCGACGTTTGCGACGAACGGCGCGCCGGCTGCGGCGAGCCGTCTGGCGCCACAACGGCCTCCAATCAACCGCTCCTGGCGGGAACTGGCGCACGTAGGCCCGCAGGAAGCGGCAGACGATCGTCCGCGTGATCCAGGGATGGGCGTGAAGGCTCGTGGCCAGTCGGGCCAGGTCGCGAACTCGCCGGGTGGACCTCAGGTGGCGGGTGATTCGGACGTCCTCCGCGTCGAGCACGTACGTTTGGAGTTGTCCGTCCCGCTCGACGACCAGAAGATTGCTCGCCTTGAGGTCGCCGTGCGCAATCTGCGAGGCGTGCATCCTTCCGATCAGTTCACCCAGGCACACGGCCGTGCGGGCGGCGCGGCGGAGGCGGTCCTCCGGGCTTTGGGCCGCCAGCCGCCATCCGAAAACGTGCAAGTTCTCCGACCCCTCGATCCATTCGGTCGCCAGGTAATGTTGAAACCCATTCCGGGCACCGTGGACCCGGCAGACGGCGATGGGGCGAGGCGTGGCAATGCGTCGCTCGAGCAAGGCGTGTCCCGAACACCAACCTCGTACGGCCCGACTGCGACGAAACCGCCCCACAAGCGCCTTTAACCCGCTGCGATAGGAGTAACGAGCGTAGGCCACGTGGACCGCATGGCCGTCCACCGGCAATTCAGCCTCGACGATCCGCTTGCCGTGGCCGAGCTTCACCGGCCGGTCGAGGTTCCGCTCCAACAGGGCCTCGGCGTCTTCCACCAGACGCCCGAGCCCCGCTCGACCGAGATCGGCCACGCCGTGGGCCACGCCGTTGGGCTGCCGCAGGGCCACGTAGTCGCGATTCGTGCGAAGCGCCCGCTTGTCGCGACGTCGGGCCACCCGCCGGCAATACTCCCGAGCGCCTCGTTCGATTTCATCGAGGGCCAACCGCGGCTCGGGCAGCTCCAGGTCCGGGCGCTCGGAGAGATATGTCTGCCAAAACCGCAGGCGTTCGCTTCGCGATGTCCGCTCCCACCAGCCCGCGCTCAGCAAGATCAGGCTCGCCCGGCAGGCCGACCACTTGAGCGGCCCGGAAAACCGCACGCCCGGCACGTCGATCAGGTAGGGGGAAAAAGGGGTCAGGGGGGAAAAAGGGGTCAGAACTATTTTTCCGAAATCCTGGGCGCGATGCGACACGACTGTTCCGGAAAAATAGTTCTGACCCCTTTTTTCCACGAGGACGTTGTCGACGTGGAAGTCGTCGTGAAGAATTCCCGCCCGGTGGATCGCCGCCACGAATCGGGCCAGGCTCTTGACGAGGTTGCGCCGCATCACTTGCCGCACGTCCGGCGGCAGTTGGGGCAACTCCTCGACGACATACCGCTGGACGGGGCAACTCCCGGGAATCGCCTCGGTGACGAGGTAGTTGTCGCGGACCAGCCCGCCACGCATTCGCTCCGCCCAGGCGACCGGTTTGACGGTGCGAATGCCGCGCCGGGCAATTTCGGCCGCTCCCAGCCATTCGCGCCGCGCGGCACTGGGGCGGACCAGGTGGCCAACCGCGTCGCGGAACTGCTCACGCCGGTAGTGCTTCACGTAGAACGCCCGCCCCGAAAACTCCACGCGGTAGACCGTCCGGTGAACCCCGTGCTTCACCACCTCCACGCGGCCCCCGCTTTGCCATTCTTCCAGCCGCAACCCCTCCGGGCCAAAAAGCACCGGCTCCCAGTCGGCAAGCGCCTGCCACGAGAGTGCGCCGTTTCGCCGGGCGATCAGGTTGGCAGCCGGGGCGTGAATCATGGGAGAAGCAGAGGTTCGGGCCAGCGTGTCCGCAGCCGGTTCGACAGTGGTAACAGTCTCCAGCGCCGCGGGCAAGATCAATTCGCCGCACGAGTTCCTCCGAAGACGAAGGCCGGATGGCCGCACCCCCTGAAAGTGCTGCCGAAGGCGCGTCACCTGGGTCGATTCAGGCCCACCAATCTGTCAGGAAGACTCGCGAAACAACCTGCCACCCATCCGTCTGGTGGCTAACGGCGGCCGAAACTTTCCCACATGGCGTGGTGCCTGGACGGAGGAGGACATCGTCGGGTATCATTTCTTATCAACGCAATGTGTCGGCGGCAGTTGCTTCCGGGGCGAACGAGGGGTGTCCTACCTGCCCGGACCTTCCGACCTGCCGCCTGTTTTTCATCCCCCTCCAGTGAGAAAGGCCCGAACCGTGAACCGAGACACCGTCGATCGAACGTCCCTTGGGTTGGCCCTGGTTGCCCTGCTGTTTGTGGCGGCCGATTGGACCCGCTTCCGCGGCCCGGACGCGGGCGGAACCTCCGACGACACCGGCGTGCCGACCACCTGGAGCGCCGAGGAGAACGTCGTTTGGAAGACGGCCCTTCCCGGCTTCGGCGCTTCAAGCCCGATCACCCTGGGCGACCGTGTCTTCCTCACCTGCTACAGTGGCTACGGGTTCGACGCGGACGACCCGGGCGACCAGGAAAAGCTCCAGCTCAACGTGCTGGCGATCAACCGGGCCGATGGGAAGATACTCTGGGCCAAAGGCTGCGAGGCGCGGCTCCCCGACACGGAATACGGAGGGTTCATCCGGCTGCACGGCTACGCCTCGTCCACGCCGGCCACCGACGGCGAGGCCGTCTACGCCTTCTTCGGCCGCTCGGGCGTGCTGGCCTACAGCACCGACGGCGAGCCGCTCTGGCGGGCGTACGTGGGCGACGGGTCCCACGGCTGGGGCTCGGCCAGCTCGCCGGTCCTCTATAAGAACCTGGTGATCGTCGGCGCCAGCGTGGAGAGCCAGTCGATCGTGGCGCTGGACAAGTCCAGCGGCGAGGAGGTCTGGCGCGTGGAGGGCATCGAGAAATCGTGGAGCACGCCGCTAGTGGTCGAAACGGCCGACGGCTCGCAGGAGCTGGTCGTCAGCATGTTGGGCAAGGTGCTCGGCCTCGATCCGGCCACGGGCAAAGAGCTTTGGCAGTGCGCCGGCGTGAAGGACTACGTTTGCGCGGGGGTCATCGCTCACGAAGGGATCGTTTATATCACCGGGGGACGAAAGCCCCAGAGCTTCGCGATCCGAGCCGGCGGACGGGGCGACGTGACCGAAACGCACCTTGTGTGGGAAATCAACAAAGCCTCAAAGGTCGCCACGCCTGTCTACCACGACGGCCACCTCTATTGGATCGACAACAAGGCGGCCGCCGTCTGCGTCGACGCGAAGACCGGCGAGGTGGTTTACGAGGAGCGTTTGGAGATAAGCGGCAAGGGCGACAAGGTTTACGCGTCGCTGGTGCTGGTCGACGGCAAGCTCTACGGCGTGAGCCGGGAAGACGGCGCCGTCGTGCTGGCCGCGAAACCCGAGTTCGAACAGATCGCCCGAAACGACCTCGGCGACCCGAGCATCTTCAACGCCACCCCGGTCCCCAGCAACGGCCAACTCCTGCTCCGCTCCGACCGGTTCCTTTACTGCATCGGCGAGTAGCAGGCTCGAATGCGCGAAATCACGGTGCATGCGACATCCGCACGTGGGACGGACTATAGATTGCATTGTGTCTCAGGGTGCCACGGGAATCGTGCCCGTGCACGGGCGAGACGCCAGTGCCACCCGACTCTGCTGACTTTTTCTCGCCCCGCTTATCAGGGGGCGGCTGAGAAGGCGGGTCTACGGGCTGTGCCTTGCACCGGGCCCGGCCGGCCGGCGATTCCGTGGAACGGGGGGGGCTTGACACATTCAGCCCATCCGCCCATCATTCGGCAAGCTGTCTTGGGGTGCTCCATTAAAGAGCGCAGGTCGATGTTTCGTCGACCGGGTCCCGTTGGACTTCGAGAGAGTCAGCGCCGCGGTCTAAAGGCTAACGCGTTAGCCTTAATACCGCGGCCGTCGCAAGACAGCCCGGGGGTGTCGCGGAAGGCACGTGTCCTCCGCGACACTCTCCTGGTTTTTCGTTTCGCTAGTGCGTCGAGCGCATCCCTGGGGCACTGGAGCCGGCGATGGGGTTGTTCGGTCGGCTGATTGCCTGGCTAACCAAAGGCCGCGGCCACGGCGTCGAGGAGCTGGCCCGGCGCCTCGAGCTCGATCCGCTCGATCTTACGCGATTCGAGCCCGACTAT
>JBDRTC010000436.1:0-20259 GCA_043824335.1 Planctomycetota bacterium
GAACGTTTTGCCCAAACCACCTCCCCATCCCCTCTTCGCCGCCGCAGGCGGCGAAGAGGGGATGGGGAGGTAAATGGGGCGATGAGCGGCCGCGTTAGCCGTTCAAACATCGGCTCCTGCCAGGCGAGCTGGCAGGGGGCCAACGCAAAGTCAGACAGTCGAAGTAGTAACGAGCAAGCCAGTCTTTCGACGAAGCCCGGCGAGGCGCGGCCTCCGTTACCGGCGCCGAGAATCCCCGCCCAGCAGTCGAACGAGGGTTCGGCAGACGCTGAAGAGAATCATCACGGCCACCGGAGCGGCAGCCGCCATCAGGACGAAGAAGCCCTGCGGCAAGAAGGCGTTGTCGGCGCCGAGCCCCATCATGCCGGCCCAGGCGGCCGAGAGAATGCTCACCGGCACGGCGGCCAACAGCATTGCCCCCAGCCCGAACTGGAAGCGCCGTCGCCGGCGCGGCCCTTGCGGATCGGCAGGCGTGGGCTCCGACATGAGAAAGCCCCTTCAGACCAGCCTTTGGATTCTATCGACGATCTCGGCTTGGCTCAGTTCCCGGTCCGTCGGCAGGACCACGTAGCAGGCCTTCTCGCCGCAGCAGTCGAGGATGATCTGGAAGTCGTTGGGAACGCTGAAGCCTTCCGCGCACGGCTCGTGGCCGTTTATGAGCACCTTGGCTCCCACCAACTCGGCGAACGCCCGGGCGTTCTCTTGCCGGTAGTTGCGCCCCCACACCAGGTCGAAGATGGCGGTCCGTGCGTAGTACTCCGACGAGTCGATTGGGTTTGTGAAGATCCGGTGGTCGAAGGAGCGCGTGTCGACGCTCTCCGGCACACTGTGGGTGACAAACACCCCGCCCGGCACACGCACCCCCAACGGACAGCTCCGCAAGAACGGGAAGTACGCCTCGCGGACCTTGTCGGTGGCCGGCCCGTACACCTGCTGGAGGCCCAATCGGAAGAACAGGTTGAGCATCTGCTTGTTCTTCTGAATGGGGTAGTCGGTCAGCTCGGCCAGCTCGTGATTGCCGAGGATGAAGTGGACCCGGTCAGGATACCGGGCCTTGAGGCCGGCGACGTCCTCGAGCATGGTGTGAGACATGCACCCGCCGTTGGACGGGTACGTAGGGCCCCCGTGGCAGACTTCCTGGAGGACCAGGTGACGCCGCGGATGGTTGTCGAGGTCGGCGGTCTTCAGGATTGCGTTGAAGTTGCGGCGGTGTCCGTGCAGATCGCCGGTGATCATCACCTCGTCGGCGTTTTCCGGTGTGAGCACCACCATGCCTTCGCGACGCGCCGGGGTCTGGAAATTGGCCTCGGTCGCTTTCGCGTACGTGGCGATGATTCTCTCGATGTATTCAATGGTTGCGACCATGGCTTTGAGGGCCAACGGTAGCAGTTTCCGGTCTGATCGTCCAGCGGCGGAGCCCCTTTGGCTTGGGGCGATTCGAGCGCGCCGGCCGCTTGGTCCGTTGTCGGACCTCCCACGCTCTTGGGGGGGAGTCGTGTTGGCAACAGGAGTTCTTACGATTTTCTGGACTCTATCGGTTGTCGGGCCGATGTCAAAAGATGGAGAGCGGCGCCGGAGACCCGCCGAGGCGCTGCCCCGGTGGATAGTGCGCTTGAACGTGGCAACCCGAGCCGCGCCGTGGATCCCGCGCGATCCGGGACCGCTTTGGCGGTCCAAGACCCAGTACCAGCCAAAAGGAACCACTCGACCATGAAACGCGCGCTTTTCGTGCTTGTTGCCCTCCTTGCCGTGGCCGCGCTAACTGGCTGCGCTACAGACCGGATGTACGCCCAGTCGGGCGGCCCAGGGGGAATGGGCGTGTGTCGAAACTCTTCGGGGCCCTGCAACCCCTTCGCCGGCGCCGGCGTGTGGGACGGCTGTGGGCCGAACAATCCCGGCAGGCAAGAGGCGTTCCGTCCCGGGCCGCCGAGCGGCGCGGTCACGTATCCCTATTACACGGTGCGTGGCCCGAGAGACTTCCTGGCCCAGAACCCACGGTCCATCGGTCCCTGACCCCGACCAATCGACTCCGCACAGTGCTGTGCCGACCGGCAGCGCCATGGAAGGTGACTCCGGCCGGCTTTTTTCGTGCGCGCCGGTGGGGCTGGCCCGCTTCGATGTTACGGCGGAATTTGAAACTTGAACCAGCGAATGACACTGACGCAATCCTCGTAGCACCAAAAGGCCACATAGAGGGCGCCGTCGGCAAGAGGGGTGATCGAAGGGGCGCCGAACCGCAGGGTTTGAAACATCGCCACGGCGCCGCCGGCGGTCCGGGTCACGCCGTCGACGCTCTGGTGGCCCCAGAGAGGCCAGCAAGCGTCGTTCACCCAGCGATCGCCCTCCAAATGCGAGAGATTCGCCCAGAGGCCCGGCTCGTCCATGCGGCGGTAAACGGAGAGCACGCGGTCGCCGCCGAGCACAACGGGCGTCATGGTCTGGCCCAAGAGCCCGGTGGACCCGGGCGGGGTCCAGGTTGCCCCTCCGTCGTCGCTTAGGGCATATTGATTGGGCCGATCGGAGGACGACGCCTCGTCATGACACCAGGCCACGGCCAGCAAGCGTCCGCCGGCCAGCTCGACGATCTTCGACTCCCAGAAGATCAGGTTACCCTCCGGGCTGGACATCACGTCGAGGTAGTCGGGCCAGGTGTCGCCTTGATCCTCGGAGACGAAGGCCACCATGCGATTGCCGCTAGGAAGATTCCCCTCCCAATCCCGCCAGGTGGAGGTGGGCCAAAGCCAGCGGCCGTCGGCCATCACGGTGACGGGACAACAGAGCTCGAACGAGGGCCCTTCCAAGGGCGGAGCGACCAGCGCCGGCTCGCTCCAGGTGCGACCGGCGTCGGACGAGCGCGTGATCAAAATCTCCGTGGGCACGAAGCCGAGATTCTCGGGGTTCGCCAGGCCCTCCTCGGGATGATCCGTCCGGTCGGCACGAACCAGCACGGCGACCAACTCTCCTCCCGGGACGACGCTCAATCGGCCGAACTCGGTAGTCAGCCGGCCGGCAGTGTCGGGACAGATCCGTCCCTGGTGTAGCCAAGTCCGTCCCCCGTCCGACGATCGGGCCAGATGCGTGTGCAGATTGGTCGCCTCGAACGCTTCGCCCAGTGTGTAGAGGGCCACCATTTCCCCGTCCGGCATGACCACGACCGACGGAAAGTACGCGTGGATGCTTTGGACGTGGGGTCTCGGGTTGCGGTACAGTATGCCCGTCGTCAGGTCCTCAAGCATCGACCATCGCCTCCTGTCGTGACGCGAGACGTCAGCCCCCCATCTTAGCCGATCTCGACCTCGCTTGACAACGCCGAGCATGGGGCGGATGCTACCTGTCGTGCAGCCTGGACCGGCCGCCTCTGGAAACTGATCCGCACCAACTGGAAAGTCTTTTGGCAGGCCTTTTCTGAAGACGGCGGCCTCTCCTGGCAGACCATCGGCCCCTCGGCCATCGACGCCAGTAGCGCCCCAGGCTTGCTCACCCGGCTCGAAAGCGGCCGGCTCCTGCTCGTCTGGAACCGCTACTTCCCGGAAGGCAAGAACGACTTTCCCCTTTCCGGCGGCGACAACCAGTGGTCTGAGGTCCCCGTGAGCAACCACCGGCTGGAGCTGTCGATCATGTTTTCCGAGGATGATGGAAAGACGTGGTCGGCGCCGGCCGTCATCGCCCGCATCAAGAAAGGTTCGCTCGCCTACCCCTACGTCTTTGAAGCCCGAGCGGGCGAGCTTTGGATCACCACCATGCAAGGCGGCCTCCGCGTGAAGCTCCACGAGCGGGACTTCGTGGGCGGTTGAAAGCGCCGGCCGGCCGGCCTGGGAGACACCCAGCCATGAATCACCGCCAGCGCGTGCAGGCGGCGCTCAGGTTCGAGCGGCCCGACCGGCTGCCGTGCAATGAGTCGCTCTGGGACGGAACGCTTGAGGCGTGGCAAGAGCAGGGCATGCCGGCCGGGACCTCGGCGGCCGAGTACTTTGACTTCGATCTCTGCTTCATGGCGATGGACGCCTCGTCCTGCCAAACAACTCCTCAACGCGCAGTCAACGCACAAACCAGCGGACCGCGTGGCGGGAGGTGAGGTCTTCGAACGCAAGTGTGTAGGGATCGAAACGCCGATAGACGAGATGCCCGTCGGTCCTCACCATCAGCCAGCCGAAGTCCCAGCCGCGGGTTTCGTACCGCATCGGAATGCCCGGTTTCACGCGGACGATCGGGTGGGAGCCGACCATGAAGAGTCTCCGCTCCGTGTAGTAGTAGCCCGGACCCGCCTCGACAAACAACTCGTGTGGCATGGCCCCTTCCGTTTTCGGCACGAGGCCGTCGCAAAGGCTGCGGACCGCAATCTTGACGGCCGAGCCCGAGGCAAACGCCTCGACCAGATCCTCCAACGACCCCGATGCCACGCGCCCCTGGGCATCGTGGGCGAGCACCTGACGCCAACCGTCGGAAACGAAGTAGCGGAAGACGTCGAAATCGTAGACGAAATTGTGGCTGGGGGCGTTAGTTTCGGCGTCCCAACTGTCCCGAACGTGGTACTTCGGCATTCTCGACGGCGATTGATTCCCGGCGGGCCCCGGCGGGCCCATCGTGGGTCGCCCGTCCAGGAAAGGGCGGGCAATCGCCTGCTCTCCGTTCTGGTTGTACAGGAAGAACGACATCGACGGGCGCGCCCCGAAGCCGGTCGGGAGTTCGATGGGCTGACGAAGGGTCATGATCCCCGCCACCCAGGTTGCGTCCACCAGGTAGGTCACCGGAAAATCGGCGACCTCCCGTATTCGCTCACGGCTGTCGGAGGTTACGTCGATGTGTTCGTTGTGGAGAAACTCGGTGTAAATGCGCAGATCGGCGCCGCGCCCGATCGCCCCGGCCAGGGCTTTCTCGCTTCCGGACACGACGCGGCGGTCCGCGCCGAGTTCCAGGGCACAATCCCATGTGGTCACACGATCTCCGATCTTATTGGTTGTTTGAGGGTGTCCGGATATTCCGATAGAAACCCCCCGCGGGGTTGAAATGAGATTCTCCAGCAGGTTCGCCATTTTCGCAGCGGCAAGTTTCCGTGTCAACAAATTGCAGATGCCGGTTGAAACGCGGCCGGTTTCCACGATAATCACGCGCAGGCAAGGCCGCTTCGCGAGGGGTTCCTGAAATCTCTCCGCGGGGCACAGGGTTGAGACGTCTAATGCAAGAAGAGCCGAACACCACAAGAGGAGCCGAAAAGATGCTTGCACAGCACCGCATTCCGACGATGAAAACACGTTTGGCGGCTCTGGCAGCTTGCCTGCTCGTGGGCGTGGCCGCTGCGCACGCCGCCCCGCCCTCGCCGCTGGATCTCTCGTCGGAAGACGAGGCCCGTTGCCTGAAAACTCTCCGCGATGCCCTGAAGTCCGACGAGTTCTGGCCCTTGATGCACGCCGCCGAAGCGCTGACGGTGGCCGGCCACGGCGACGAAGTCCGAACCGCCCTCGAGCCGCGTCTGGCCACGGAGACGGACGACCAGCACCGTTGCGGGCTTGCCAGGGAACTCGTGCGCGCCGGCGACGTCTCCCGGGTCGACGTGCTGCTGGAAGTGCTGGGTAAAGACGATGCCTACGGCCACGTCCACGCCGCCGAGAGTCTTTACAAGGTCGGGCGCGTGGGCGACGGGCGGTTGCTCCGCGCCGCGCTGGCCCGGCAGGACAATCCGAGTCTGCAACTCATGGCGGCCGCCGCGCTCTCGCGCTGCGGCAGTCCCGCCGCCATCGAGTTGGTCCGCGGCAAGCTGGCCGACGAGGACATCAGCATCGCCCGCATCGCCGGATGGGTGTTGGCCCGACTGGGCGACGCGTCCGACGTCGGCCCGTTACGAAAGACCCTCGAGCGGGCGGAGGACCCGTTGGCGTGCTGTTTCCTCGAACACGCCCTGGCCGCCCTCGGCGACGCCGAGGGCCAAGACGCCCTGGTCCGCAACCTCACGTCAAAGGAGCCGGCGGCCCGCACTTACGCGGCCGTCTTCGCCGGGGAGATTGGCATGCTGTCGGTGGCCGAGCAGTTGACGAAGCTGCTCGACGACCCGAACGAGGACGTCCGTATTCGAGCGGCGCAGGCGCTGCTTTTGCTCGCCCGACCGGAGCGTCCTGATCCCGAGGAGGACCTCTCCGTCGACGTCTATCCGGCCACCGACGAACACCCTCGGAACACCGAGGGGTCGATCCTTGAGCTGCGTGATGGGTCGCTCCTCTTTGCAGTCTCGGAGTTCGTCCGCGGCACGGCCGACGCGTCTATGGCCACCATCGTCGCCCGAAGCTCCACCGACCAGGGCCGCACCTGGGGGCCGACGCGGGTGCTCCAGGAAAACACCGGGAAGCTGAACGTGATGTCGGTTACGCTGCGGAGCCTGCCGCGTCACGACCGGCCGGACCGGCCCGTCGGCATGTTCTACCTGGTCAAGAACAGCCTCAGCGACCTCAAGGTCTACCTGCGGGTCTCGCCCGACGAAACGCAGACGTTCGGTGAGCCGATCCTGGTGACCGACGCCCCGGGCTATCACGTGATGAACAACGACCGGGTGACCGTCCTCTCCACGGGTCGAATCCTCGCGCCGGTGGCCTGGACCCCGGATATCCGCACGCTCAACCATTTGGTTTCGTTCTGCTACCTCTCCGACGACGGGGGAGCAACGTGGCGGCGGAGCAAGGGCGAGGTCGACATGCCCAAACGCGGGGCGATGGAGCCGGAGGTGCTCCAGTTACGCGACGGCCGCTTGGCAATGATCCTTCGCAACCAGTTGGGTTACATCGCCGCCAGCTACTCCGACGACTGCGGCGACACGTGGTCCGAGCCTGCCCGCTGGGACGTCGAGGCCCCGGAATCGCCGGCCACGGTGCGCCGGATCCCCTCCACGGGCGACCTGCTCCTGGTGTGGAACCACAACTACGAGCCGGGCGCGGGCCACGGCGGCCGGCGCACCCCGCTCAGCGCCGCGATCTCCGCCGACGAGGGCCGCACTTGGACCAACGTCCGCGATATCGAGTCCCGCACCGACCAGACGTTCTCCTATACGAGCCTGACGTTCGTCGGTTCCCGGGCGGTGATGAGTTACTACGTGGGCGACCAGAAGAGCGGCCGAATTGGCTGCCGCTTCCGATCGCTGCCGGTGAGCTGGTTCTATCAAGGCGGGGATCCGCCCAAGCCGTAGTCTTCGTATGCCAACGAGCGCGACCGAGCGGCGGTCAATATCGATTCGATCCCGGCAGGAACGGGGAAAGACCAACCATGGACGTTATGAAGTCGTTCTCGCTGAAAGACAAGGTGGCGCTCGTCACCGGCGGGGCGGGGCTTTACGGCCGCCAGATCGTCGAAGCGCTGGCCGAGACTGAGGCCGAGGTCTACGTGGCCTCCCGCGGTATCGACGCCTTGGAGAAGCTCGCAGGGGAGCACCGGGCCAAGGGCCGCCGGGTGTCCGCTCTCAAAATGGATCAGGGCGACGAGCCGTCCATCCACGCGGTACGCGACGAACTGCTGCGCCGCAGCGGACGCCTCGACGTGCTGGTCAATAACGCCGTCGCCAGGCCGATGAAAACCGGATGGACGGACGACCCTGCGCTGTTCGACGAGAGCATGCACGTCAACGCCACCGGGCTGTTCATGGTCACCCGGGCCTTCGGCGGGATCATGGAAAGGCAGCGGTCGGGATCGATCATCAACATCGGATCGATGATGGGCATGGTCGGCGTGGAGAACGCCAATTACGACGGCACGACGATGCAGGGTTGGTATCCGGACTACTTCTTCCACAAGGGCGGCATGATCAACTTCACGCGATTCTGCGCGAGCTATTTCGGCCGGTTCAACGTGCGGGTAAACTGCATCTCGCCGGGCGGCCTGCAGACGCCCGACCATCCGGAGCCGTTCGTGCGACAGTACAACGCGCGAACGCAGCTCGGCCGCATGGCGAACGAAACCGATCTGAAGGGAGCCGTTGTCTTCTTGGCCGGCGAGGCCTCGCTCTACGTTACGGGCGTCAACCTTCCCGTGGACGGCGGCTACACGGCAAAGTGAGGGAGCCCCGAGACCGACGCAGGCAATGAGCATATGAATAAAGAACACAATACGCGAAAAACGATCTGGTCGGCGACCCCCACGCCGTTTCTGGACGACGGCTCGCTGGACCGGCGGGGGATCGATCGCCTGGTCGAGCAGCACGTCAAGCTGGGCGTGTCGGGATTGTTCGTGGGCGGGACCTGCGGCGAGGGAGCGTTCATGCCCGATTGGCAGCGGGCGGACCTGGTCCGCCTTTTGAAGCGGGCGTCGGGAGATTCGCTGCACCTTGCCGCGCATGCTTCGGATACCTCAGCCGCGCGCGTGGCGGAGAACATCCGGCATCTGGCGGACGCCGGCGCGGATTCCGTGGTGATCGCCCCGCCGTTTTTGGTTGCCGATTTCTGCAACCGTGACTTCCTGCGCCGCTATTTTCTCGAACCCATGGAATCGGCCACGGTCCCGGTCGGCGTTTACATCCGCCTGCCGCTCGGAAACATGGAGCTGGACCTGGCCTTGTGGGATGAGGTCGCCTCGCATCCGCGGGTCAAGTTCGTCAAAGATTCCAGCGCCTCGCCGGACTACGCCCGGCACTTTGTCGGGCTCAAGGCACGCCGCCGGAAGCTGACGCTGCTGACCGGGTACGAGTTCGACGTCGTGTCGGCGGTGGCCTCCGGCTACGACGGCTGTCTGGTGGGTACCGGCATCCTGAACGCCGGACTGATCGGCCAGGCTCTGAATGCCCTGGCCGCCGGCGACCCGGCCGCGGCACAAACGTGGCAACAACGGAGTAACGAACTCCTCTACGACCTGTTCCGCCGCGACACCAGCGGCTGGATGGCGGGACTGAAGCACGCCCTCCGAAAGCTGAAAATCTTCACCTCGGAATTCTCCCACCTGGCATTCCCGATCACCGACGAGGACCGCCACCGGATCGAGGCCGCGCTGGAGCGGGAGCGGGAGTTTATCTGCCCATGACGCACACGACGGCAAGACCGTCCAGGTCAAGACCTACTCACCCCACCTGGACAAGCACTTGACCGACCCCAACCAGCAATTCGTGCTCTCAATCGAACACGGGATTTAGGACTGGACTTTTGCAGGAGTCCGGTTCGGAATCACGTTTGCATTGAGATACCGAGCCGACTCAAGTCGGCGCGGCCTTCCCCGCTTGAGCGGAAATGAAGTCACGGACGGCGTCGGCCTGGGGGCGGTGGCCGTCGATCAGGACGGCGGCCAGGATCGAGTAACCGGCCAGCTTCCCCTTGTCGACCAGGTCGGCGATCCCCTGCATCTGCAAGAGGACGCGGTCGACGGGAATCGGCGCCACCTTCGTGTAGTCGCGCAGATACACGCCCATCACGATCGGCTTATCGGGAAACAGCTCGCGGCACTCCTCCACGTACTCGTGCATGTGGCCGATGTCTTCCGACTTCCAGATCCAGAGGGTCACCACGTCGATGTGCGGCCGCATCCGGGCCCAGAAATCGGCCTCCTGGAACTCGTGGGTGTAGACGACGGTCCATAGCTTGAGGTCGGGATTCAGCTTGCGGATGGCGGCGCGGACGTCGCCGAACTCCTCGGGACCGTACTTGTATCGTCTCATCAGCCCCAAGAGATCGTCGCAATAGACCCCGGTGACGTTCGGAAACTGACTGGCAAGGCGGGCAACGTTCTCGCCTTCTGCTCGGACCGTGGCGGGATCGCTCTTGGGCGTGCAGGCGGGGCGTCCGTCGGCATTCCATGCCCAGCCCCACTTGCTGATGTCGCAGGTGACCTCGTCGTAGTCTTCGAGCAGGCGCAGGGCGTGCACGTCGTTGGGGTGAAACAGGTAGTTGACCCGGGAGAGGCCAAAATACCGGGCGCCCTGACCCAGGCCGTAGATGGAGGGAGGCACCTTCGGGTCGATGCCTTGGCCTTCCCAAACCCAGCCCAGGTCACGGAAGGTGGGCTTTCCCGCCGGCTCGGAGCGTGCGGCGGCTTTCCCTTGATCGGCGGCCGCGGCCCAACCGGTCAGGCCTAGGGCGGCCCCTACTTGCGTTGCGGTTCGAATGAAACTTCGGCGATTCATGGGAATCTCCTTGCTTGGCTCCCGATGGGAACAACAGAGACTATCTCTCCTCCAGGACTTTCAGTTCTGCGGTGGGCTCGGCCGGCGGCCCCTTCGGCTCGAGAAACGCCAGGTTGAACCGGGTGAACGTGATAAAGCGATAGTTGGCCCGCTCCCAAAGGCAGCCGACCGTTCCGTCCTTCAGCATTGCCAGGTCGGAGTACGCCGCCGGCTCTGCGGAAATGATCCGCTCGACGGGGAACGTCTTGCCTTCGTCGTAGCTGAGGCGGGCCATGAGCGTATTCCGCCCCGGTCCTTTCGGTCCGGTCCAGAGGATGCGGTCGCGGTCGTCGCCGGCCGACTTGAGCGTCAGCCGCTCGATCGCGCAGGCACAGGGCGTCACCGCTTCGCCGGCAAACGGCTCCGACCACGTCTGGCCGCCATCGCTGCTGGTGGTTCGCCAGCGCGTCCCGCCGCCGCTCTGGCGCATGTCCATGAGGATCCGGCCATCGGACAGCTCGACCAGTTGGTCTTCGTCGCCGCGGTCGCCGCCGGGGGCGCACTGGCCCCGGTGCCAGGTCTTCCCGTGATCCTCGCTGTAGATGGCGAACACGTTGTAGGGTGACTTCCAGATGGGAGCCAGGAGCCGGCCGTTTTGGGCCTGGATCGCCCCGCCGGGGCCCACCACGCTGGCCTTCCAGGTCTCGTCGTTCATGTCCCGGGCGACGGCGGTCAGATCGAAGGGCTCCGACCAGGTCGCTCCGTTATCTGCACTCCAGCGGGCCTGGGTCTGCATGTCGTCGGTGCCGGGCCGCGACGTGATCGTGCTTCGGCCCGGTTTGGAGCGGAGGTACAGCACCCAGACCTTGCCCGTGTCGCGGTCCACCACGGTAGCCGGGTTGGCTGCCGACCAGTGTTCACCCGGGTCCTCGACGATCGTCATCTCCGACCAGGTCTTTCCGCCGTCGTTGCTCCGCTTCAACACGAGGTCGATGTCCTGCTTGCCGAAGCCCGGATCGGCCCCACCGTATTTCCGGGCCTCTGCAAAGGCGAGCAGGGTTCCGTCCGGCGCCGTCTCGATCCCCGGGATGCGGTAGATCTCGTACCCGTCCTCTCCCGACTTGTACACGTCGACCTGTTCCAGCAAAGGGTCGGCCGCCACGGCGGGCGCGGCGACGGCCAACAGCAACATAACCACCCAACGGCCTCTCATGATCGCACCTCCCATCGAGATCGAAACGGCCCCCCTTCCAACGACCGCGGCACGGGGCGACCAGTCGGCCGGGCCGGCCGTACCGGTCTCAGCCTACCCGATCTGCGGGACTTTTCAAGCAAATTCAGTCGCAGTGCTCCGGTTCGACGTGAATGCCATGCCCGGACCTCCGGTTCTCGAAACGTCTGGTGATGATCCCGTCCACTGCCCTCACAACGGCAAGCGGCCGTCATCTGGCGGCCTTCGGCTCCGCGCCGTAGGCGTTATCGAGGACGTTGGTTCTCTCCGATGCGCGCACCGCCTTCTCCGGATCGGCGTGCTCGAGGAACCAGTTGTGGTGGACGTCGCACTTCTCTTCCGGCACGCCGCGGATCACCACGGGCGTCTGCCGGGCGCGGAACGTGTTGTTGTGGATCTCAATCGACGTGCCCGCAATCTGGGTGCCATCTTTGCGGTCGCGCCCGCCGTGCATGTCGAAGCAGTGGCTGAGCGACTCGCCCAGTTCCACGTTGTGCCGGGCCACGTACGAACAGCCCGGGCGGCCCGTTCCGGCGATCGAGTGGCGGTTCCAGTCGAACAGGTTCAGCTCGATCAGCGACGACGCCCGGTCGTGCGAAATGCCGTACCCGAGCCCGTTGTACTGGCAGTGGTGGATGAAGTTGTGGTGAACGTGGTGTCCCTCGCCTTTCGTCAGGTAGATGGCGGAGTGACCGAACCCGGAGACGTCGCAGTCGTCCACTTCAAGGGCGTCGTGCTCGGTCGAAATGCCGTTCTGGGTGGGAAACTTGTAATAGTACGCGTGTCCGTCGCCGCCGGGGCCGAACGCCCGGCGATGGTGCTCGAGGTACCGCTTCGTGTTGGGGCCCCGGATTCTCAGGCCGGTGATTCGCACGCCGGGCCCCATCGCCCGGATCATCACCGGCGTCTTAAGCGCGTCGCTCGTGAGCAGGGCGCCTTGCGAGCCGTCGCGGCCGCGGTCGCCGGCCAGGGTGACGCCCTCCGGCACGTTGAGCGCGAGCTGCTCGATGTAGATGCGAGCCGTCAGGTCGATCGCCGGCTCGCCCGGAATGAACACGACCTGCCCCGCCGTCGCCTTCGAGAGCGCGTCGAGCAACGAGTCAAGGTCCTTCACCGTGTAGTCGCCCTGGGTGACGACGTTTGTGTAACCTTCGCCTCCGCCGATCGGCCCCCGCTCGTCGGCCCTGGCTCCGTACGTAACGCCGTCGATCTCCAGCCACGTCGGCTCGCCGGCCATCGCGCAACACGGCAGCACGAAGAGCCCCAGTAGTAAGACGAACTGCATTTTCATGACGCTGCTCCTTAAACCGCGGGCAAGTACTTGGTTTCCCGGGAAGCGGAGGCTATTATATCGCGTGGCGACGCTTGGCGGCAACCAAGGCATCCATCCTCCCGGCAAGTGACGTTCCGCTCGTAGACGATGAACTCGCACGTGGAGTGTAAGCGATGAAACGATTGCGTGTCCTGGGATGCATGCTCATGGTTCTCGCACCGTTGTGTGCTGCCCCAGCCGCGTCGCCCGGCGCCGAGGGCCCGAAGCTGGTCTTCTGTTGCTCGGCGGCGAACGATCTCTTTCAGGTCGCGGCGGAGAACGGATTTCGATCCGCGCGGTTTGACCGGCCGCTGGAAGCGGTCGAGGCGGCGCCCGAGGAAAGCGCCGTGCTCATCCTGGCGGAAGGCTATCCGCAGAAGACCACGAAGATCGACGCGGCCGTGTTTGAGTTGGCGAAGAAAAAGCGGCTTCGGTTGTACGTGGAGTATCCCGAGTCGCTGCCGGAAGTCGAGGTGGGCCCGCCGCGGCGGACGCTCGTCGAGCGGGCGGTCGTCTCCTCGGACTTCTTTGCCCCGGACCTGGCCCGGCTGCGCATCCTGGCGATGGGCGGATTGCACTTCGTGCCGGTGCCGGTCGAGAACGCGCACGTGGTGGCGGCCCGGGTCGCGGGGTTCGATACGGCGGTCTACGGACTTCCGGAGACCACGCACCCGATCCTCTTCGAGCATCCCGGCGGCGGCATATTGGTCGCCACGGCCAAGCTGAGCCATTTTGTCACCGGCCGGTACGCGCCGACGGACGCATGGCGATCGCTATGGAAAGGCGTGCTCGCGTGGCTGTGCCCGGCGGTCGAGATCCCCGAGTTGAGCTGGACGCCGACGGTCCGCCCCAGTTACGGTCGCGAAGAGCCGCTTCCGGCCGACGCGGAAGCACGGGCTCTGCGACGCGGCGTGGAGTGGTTCCTGCGATCAGGGCTACTCGTACATCCAGACCGGCTGGAGGAAATCGAGCGGGCCGTGGAATCGTCCGACGGGCGGGTCCCCACGCCGCCGCCCGACGCGCCGGTCGGCGACGGCTCCCTGGGCATCCTCGAAGCGCCGTTGTCGATCCTCCAGCACGACGGCAGCCAGCTACAAAGCGTTGCCCGGCGCGGCGATTGCACGGGCGAATCGGCCATGGCGCTGGCCTTCGGCGGCCGGGTCTTCGGGGATGCCGAGAAATCGCAGATCGCCGAGAACCTGTTGGACTTCTGGTACTTCACCTCCGACGCCTGCAAGCGAGAACGGGGCGATCCCAGCCACGGCGCTTACGGGCTGATCGCTTGGGGCATCACTTCGCCGGCCTGGTACGTGGCCAACTACGGCGACGACAATGCCAGGCTCCTGATGGGCACCATGGCCGCCGCGGCCCTCGGCGGGGAAGACCGCTGGGACGAGCGGATGATGCGGTGCCTCCTGGCCAATCTGCGGACCACCGGCCCGCTCGGCTTCCGCGGCGGGCGTATCGATGTCCCCGCCCTTTCCGAGCGCGGCTGGCAGCCGTTCTTCCAGCGGCGGATCGTCAACATCTCCCCGCACTACGAAGCCTACCTTTGGGCCTGCTTCCTCTGGGCGTACCGCGAAACCGGCTACGAGCCGTTCTACCAGCGGGCCGAAAGCGCCTTGCGCATCTCGATGGAGCAGTACACCGACGGCTGGCAATGGACCAACGGCCTGGCCCAGGAGAAGGCGAGAATCCTGCTGCCTCTGGCCTGGCTGGTTCGGGTGAAGGACACGCCGGAGCATCGGGCGTGGCTCCGCACGGCGGTCGACGGGCTCGTGGCCTTGCAGGAGCCGTGCGGGGCGATCCGCGAAGAGCTTGGGCTGCCGGGAAGGGGGCAGTATCCGCCGCCGGCCTCGAACGAGGGCTATGGTGGAACCGAGGCTTCGCTCATCCAGCAAAACGGCGACCCCGTGACCGATCTGCTCTACACGGCCAACTTCGCCTTCCTCGGACTGCACGAGGCCGCGGCCGCCGGAGAAAACGACGCCGTCGAGGCGGCCGGCAAGCTGGCCGAGTTCCTCGTGCGCGCCCAGGTCCAAAGCGAGTCTCATCCGGCACTCGACGGCGGCTGGTTCCGCGCCTTCGACTTCGCTCGCTGGGAGCCCTGGGGCAGCAACGCCGACGCCGGCTGGGGCGCCTGGGCCATCGAGAGCGGCTGGACGCAGGGCTGGATCACGTCGGTTCTGGCCATGCGAGAAATGAAGACTTCGCTCTGGGACCTGACCGAAGGGAGCCGGATCGAAAAGCACTTCGACCAGCTCAAACGCCAAATGTTGCCCGACGACGTCCTGGAGGCGATGAAGCCCAAGCTCCTTGAGCACGCGGCCGTGGGCAAGAAGGTTGAATCGGCCACGCCGATCGACCTCCGGTATCCCGGCAGCGGGCCGGGCGGGCTGGTCGATGGCCTGGTGGGCATCGCCGATCACACGGCCCCGGAGTGGCAGGGGTTGGAAGGGCTCGATCTCGAGGTCACCATCGATCTCGGCAAGCCGACGGACATCGACACGCTCTCCGCCGGCTTCCTTCAATCGACGGCCGTGGGGATCTTTTTTCCCCGCTCGGTTGAGTTCTCGGTGTCGGACGACGGCACGACGTTCACCCCCGTGGCGACCGTCACCCCCAAAACCCCCGAACGCGAGCCCGGGCCCTTGAGAGAGACGGTCGTAGCCGACCAAGTGGACGCCCGCGGCCGATACATCCGTATTCAGGCCAGGAATATCGGAAAGATCCCCGATTGGCACGCCGCCGCTGGCCGTCGCGCCTGGCTGTTTACCGATGAGGTCCTGGTGAACCCGCGGTAAGGCTTTTGGCCACGAGACGTCGGCACGAAAGTCCTGAACCCTGAACCCTGAACCCTATTGAACGAACATGGCCGAAGCCGACGCCCCAACCAACGTCGAGGAAACGCCCGCGGGCGGCAGCAGCGGCAGCGCGGCGTATCTGGCCTCGGTTTGTCTTGTGCCGTCGCTGGGTGGGCTCCTCTTCGGGTTCGATACGGCGGTGATCTCCGGCACGTTCGGCTTCGTCGAGAGCCAGTTTCATCTGAGCAAGTTCCAGGTCGGCTGGTTTGGCAGCTCGGCCCTGGTCGGCTGTATTCTCGGAGCCGCCGCGGCGGGAATGCTCGGCGACCGGTTCGGGCGCAAGCCGGTCTTGATCGTCTCCGCGCTCCTCTTCTTTGTCTCGGCGCTGTTCTCGGCGATCCCGCCGAGCTTTGAGATCCTGACGTGCGCCCGAATTGTCGGAGGGCTGGGCGTCGGCATGGCCTCGGTGCTGGCCCCGATGTACATCTCCGAGCTGGTTCCGGCCCGTCTCCGCGGCCGATTGGTGGCGTTGTACCAGTTGTCCATCGTAATCGGCATCCTGGCCGCCTACTTTTCCAACTGGCTCTTGTTCGACTTCTCCCGGGCCAACCCGGGGGCCTTCGGCGGGACGGGGCTTTTCGACTGGCTTCTCGTCTCGGAAGTATGGCGGGGGATGTTCGGCGCGGAGATGCTCCCGGCGGGCCTCTTTTTCCTGTTGATGTTTTTCGTGCCCGAAAGCCCTCGCTGGCTGGCCAAGGAAGGGCGGCAAGAAAAGGCCCTTGCCGTGCTCTCCAGGATCGGCGGGCGCGAGCCGGCCCGGCGCGAGATGTCCGAGATCCAAGACGCCCTCGCCCACGAGGAGGGCACGCTCGCGGAGCTTTTTCGGCCCGGGCTGCGGCTGGCGCTTCTGGTGGGCGTGGGGCTCTCGTTCTTCGGCCAACTGACCGGCGTGAACATTGTGGTCTACTACGGGCCGACCGTCCTGGAGCACGCCGGGTTTGAGAAGGTGGGAGCGTTTCAGTACCAAGTCGGGCTCGGCCTGGTCAACCTGATCTTCACGCTGATCGCGATGAGCTTGATCGATCGCCTCGGGCGTCGCCCCTTGCTGATCGGGGGCATGAGCGTTGTGGTGCTCGCGCTGGCGATCACCGGCCTGCTCTTTCTTTGCGGCGCCCCTCATTTCGTGACCGATCCGGGAACGGGCGAGACGCGATTGGAGCTGGCCAACCAGGCCGTCGGTCCCTGGATCGTCGCGGTGCTCACCGTCTACATGGCCTGTGTCGCCTTGTCGATCTGTGCCGTGATCTGGGTGCTCACGCCGGAGATCTTTCCCAATCGCGTGCGAGGCCGGGCGATGTCCATCGCCACACTGACGAACTGGAGTACCAACGCCGTCAGCATCTTCCTTTTCCCCTGGTACGTCCACCGGCTCGGCATGCACACCGGCTTCCTCACTTTCGCGGCGATCTGCTTCGTGGGCACCGTGTTTTTCTGGCGATACGTGCCCGAGACGAAGGGCAAAAGCCTGGAGGAAATTGAGAGATCGTGGACCCCCAGACTGCACTTTCCGGAGCAGGATTGATTCAAACAGTCGGTCTTCCCCGCCATCGGGTGCCGCGGAGGTCGGAGATGCTGCGGCCAAAGCACCCGATGCCGCGGTTCGAACAGGGCAATTCCTTGACCTTTGGCCCCTTCCCCGATAGACTCAGAGTTGCCATGGGGGCCCCAGACCTCCCTCCAGTCGGTAACGATACGCATTACTTGCAGGGTGGAAAATCTGATGCGCAATTCTCCAAAAACTCGAATCGTGGTTTCGGCACTGGCTTTGATTGGCTGGGTGACGATAACGATTGTCGGCAGCGCTCCGGAGGCGACGGATACCGCGAATGCGGCCGAGGGCGCCGGACCACCCACGGCCGACCCGGCGTCGACGCCGGCGCCGATCAATTCGGAGGAGCTGGGCTTCGAGGAGATCGTTTTCGTCAAGCGTAAGCCCTACTCTTCCGACCACTATTACACCGACATCAACAACGGCACCAGTCCCGACCGGTTCCTTCCCGAAAACGGCATCTACGTCTACAACGTACGCACCCAATCGGAGCGGGCGGTGGTGACGGCCGCCGATCTGCCCGGCGGTCAAGGCTTCATCGGCAAGATCAGCCTCTCCTTTGATGCCAGGAAGGTCCTCTTTGATTCCCGCCAGGATCCCGGCTCCGGTTTTCGCATTTGGGAAGTGAACGTCGACGGCACGGGCTTGCGCCAAGTCTCGTTCCCGCCGGAGGATGAGGCCCAGAAGGCGGCGCGGTGGAGGGACTCCTGGCACACCGACGACATCCATCCGTGTTATCTGCCGGACGGCAAGATCATCTTCTCCTCAACCCGTTGCGAGCACACGGTTCTCTGCGGCGGGTCGGGTTCCCTCGTGGCGCCCGGCCTGCACCGAATGGACGCCGACGGTACCCACGTCGAACAGCTCACCCGCAGCCCGGTCAGCGAATTCTGCCCGGTGGTTCTCGAGGACGGCCGGGTCATGTACCACCGCTGGGAATACGTCGACAAGGGTGCTCGCGTCGGCAAGACCATTTGGTCCATGAATCCCGACGGGACCAGCCCCCGGGAACTCTATGGCGTGGCCGACGACACGACGACCGTCTACATGTACCCTCAAGCCATTCCCGGCAGCGATCATCGCTTCGTGTGCGTGGGGACGTGCCACTACCCGCAAGGAGGCTGCCTTGGGGCGATCATGCTGATCGACTTCGGGAACGGTGTCCGCGCACGGGGTCCCGATCCGGACGAAGCGGATTACGTCCAGGGGGATGAGCGGTATTCGGTCACGAATATCACGCCGCACGTGTTCATCGAACGCCGGACGGAGGCAGGGTGGCATTTCTTGACCGAAGACGGCGGGTATGTGCACGATCCGAACGGCCAGAAGGGGCACCTTTACACCCATCCTTATCCCGTCAGTGATCGAGAGTTCCTGGTCTCCTATAAGGTCGACCCTTCGGATCATTACAAGGAGGTTGCCGATGCCTATGCTCTCTACCTCGTCGATACCGAGGGAAACCATCGCCTGGTTCACGCCGATCCCGAACTCTCCTGCTGGCATCCCTTGCCGCTGGTCGCACGGCAAGTCCCGCCGCGAGTGGAGCCTTCCCGAGATCCCAAGTACGCCGCCAGCAACCAGGCCCTCTGCGTTTTGACCAACATCTACCAGGGGATGGAGGGGGTTAAGCGGGGAGAGGTCAAATGGCTGCGAATCAACGAGGCGCTGCCGCGTTACTGGTCGACCGGCAGACGGTGGGGGTCGTCGCTGAGCAGCTCCAGTTGGAAGGCCGCCCTGTGGCCGCGGGTGCAGTGGGGGGTCGTGCCCGTGGAGGAAGACGGTTCCGCCCACTTTGTGGCGCCGGCCAATCGCAGCATCTTCTTCCAGGCCCTGGACGAGAATTTCAGGGAACTCCAGCGAGAGAGAACGTACGTGAATTACGCGCCCGGCGAGGTCCGTTCCTGCACGGGTTGTCACGGCCAATCCAACCGCACCGCGTCGCTGGGCAACTCTGCCACGCCGCTTGCGCTCAGCCGGGCGCCGAGCACGCCCCAGCCGCAACCGTGTGATCTTGTGGAGAACGGCGGAGACGGCCTCGCCGGTCAGGTCATTCACTACCCCACGGATATCCAACCGATCCTCAACGCCAAATGCGTTGAGTGCCACGGTGAAACCGAGCCCGCCGGGGAGCTGAGGCTGACCGGTGAAGTCACGCTCTTCTACAACACCTCTTACGAAGAGCTTGCCAGGAAGACATTGGCCGGTCCCATTATTCCGGAATTCACGTCCTTTCTGTCGGGGGACCAAGGCAACTACAACGGCGCGTATCTCCCGCCCAGGAACCTGGGTTGTCCCACGAGCCCGATGATCGACATCTTGACCAATTCCGCGCATCCGAAGAACGCCAAGGACGACCATTCCCAGATGCTCACGGAAATGGAATTGATGATCTTGAGCCGCTGGGTGGACACCAACTATCAGTTCTACGGCGCCTACTACGGCCGGCACCACCCGCAATGGGTCAATCCGGACCCCGCAATTCCGGCTTACGATTCGGCCGACTTCCGTCGCAAGTCAACATTCGAGGAAGCGACCAGCTTCTCTGCTCCGCAGTGGCACCGATAGCTGGATGCCGGGTGGCACTGACTGCTTGTCAGCCAGTGCTGAAGGTGCCCGAGCAGCCGACACTGCCGGGCACAAGCCACCAGGCCAACCAGCCGGCGTATAAGGGTGCCACGGGCATCTTGCCCGTGCATCATCGGCGACACGCCGCCGGCACCCGGCTCGGAAACCTCCCCGCCAATCTCTCCTCGCCGGGAATTCCGCCCGAATCCGGGCGATTTTCTTGGGGAAACGGGGCAATCTTGATCCCATCTCTTGACACCAGGGAACAAATCTGCGCAGAATAGCAATGTATCTCCTCGAATAGGGGGGCGGCTTTTCGCTGCTGCCCACGGGGTGTCTTGCCGGCCGGTGTTACGTCGGCAAGGCGTGACAAAAAGGAGGCTGAACGATGCGGCTTCTCGGTCTCTTCTCTCGGCGCGCCGCGCGCCGCGCCGGCTCACTGCGTCGTAACGCTTGCCGTCCCCGCCATCGCCTGGCCCGCCTAGAGCCGCTCGAACAGCGGACGCTCTTGTCGGTAGGCCCGGCTCTCAACAACCTCAACACGGCGCCCGGTGGCACTGGCAGCTTGGCTGCCAGTGCGGTGCTAGAAGGCAACCAGGAACCTGGCGAGCGAGCCGACGATCACCTTTTGACCGGCGGGAGCAACGTCACGGTTCAGGTCGTCGACGGGGACCT
>JBDRTC010000437.1:0-2597 GCA_043824335.1 Planctomycetota bacterium
AGCACTCCGACGGCCAGCATCGAATACAGGGAGAAGGCGGTCAACACAAGGTTGTCGCGAGCCTCGCGGTCACCCAACGCCACGAACTGAGCGATATACTTAACGCACGCCGACTGGAGCCCGAGATCGGCAATTGCGTAATATGCCGCGGCCGACATCACGATCGCCCAAATCCCGTACGCCTCGTTCCCGAGGCCGTGGAGGATGATCGGGGTGACGATAAACGTGATGATGAACGAGCATCCCCGGCCCAGCCAGTTAAAGGCCACGCTGCGGATGGCGAGGGTTTTGGTCGACGTCACGCGTGGCAGCCTGTTGTTGGTGGTGCTACGGTGGAAATGTCATTCACGGCGGATTCCCCGTCGGCGCGCAGCAAGGTCTCGACAAGGCGACGAACGCGGCGGCGGGAAACGGGAATTCCTCCGATCGTCGGGCGGCCTTTGTTGCCGCAGAAAGCGTCGAGGTAATAATGGGCAACGCGGGCGACGGTCGCTTGATTCAGCACAACAGGATCGTAATCCCGATGTTCGCGGTAGCCTGCAAGAAACGCGGTCTTGCAGGCTGCCAATCGACGGCTCCGCACATGTACTGTTGCGGTTGTATACGTAAGTTGGGCGCATACGAGCGAAAGGTCGGCGTAGATCGATCCTCGCCCACAGTTCTCAAAATCAATGATCGAGACTTGACGGCCGGCAGCGATGACGTTTTGAAGGTGGAGGTTTCCGTGAGACAGCCCCTGTTCGACGATCGGCGCAACAGGCTGGCCGAAATGCCGCCGGATCAGTTCACACACTTGATCAGAGCGGGTGACTTTCTCGAGTGCGCCATGCAGCCCGCTGCTAACCGGTCTGTTCATGAAGACATTAGCCTGTACATGGCGGCCGTGCAATAGCGCGAGGACTCTTCCCAAGTTGGCAAAGGCCTCCTCGATCCGTCGACGAAGCCAAGGCAAAGGCGCATAGCTCGACCGGTACAACGCTCGGTTGAGCATTGTGCCCTTGATCCTCGCCGTGAGCAGGTATCCATGTTCGGTCGATGCGCGGACCACTCGCGGATGCTGGTAGCCGGAGGAACCTGTTAAGGTTTCGCGAACCGCCTGGGCACCGATTATCTCGCGTTCAACCGCCGCGGGGTTTCCACTGCGGGGCATTTTCAGGAACCATTCCGATCCATCTTTGACGCGATAGACGGTGTTGCGATCGGCGCAATAAAGCTGAAACCGCACGCCCTCCAGCTTGAATCGTTTCCCTGCGCCGGCGCTTCGCAAGACTGGCGCATGCGATTCAATCAGATGACACAAGCGGTCTGTTTGCGCCGCCTCTTGTCTATTTTCGCGTAACGACAAAGTATTCATCGACGAGAAGATTCTGGTTGGGAAATGGCGTGTGCTGCGTGAGCCAGCGGAGTAACGGCTCTCCAAACAGCCGCACGAGCACCCGCGAACCAGCCAAGCGGATGGGTCGACTTTGGAAGGGGCTCTCCAGGATGTCGCCGACTTGGGACTTCGTGGGGTAGTGCGAGAAAAAGCTGTTCCTTTCCTTGTGCCTCCACGCGCCCATAAGGTAGTATCGCACCCATGCAAAGGATCGAGCGTAGTACTCGACAACCACGATCCCCCCCGGCCGCAGCACACGGAGAAACTCGGTGTAAATCCGTTTCTTGTCCTCATGGTCAAAGAGATGGATGAACCGGGTGGCCACGACGACGTCCAGACTCTCGTCGGCAAAAGGAAGGTCGTCACAGGTTCCCAGCGAGAGGGTTGCAGATCGTCCATTGCCAAGGAGAAGATTCCTTGCTTGGTTCAGCATTACCTGCGAACCGTCTATGCCGAACAATGAGTATTTGTCCGACAGGGATGACAGGTACTCCAAGATCAATCCCGTGCCGCAGCCGACATCGAGAATTCGCAAGGAGTCGTCCAGGGAGAAATACGCCCGAAGGATTCTCGCAAGTTCCTCGTTCCGGAACTCACGGTACACCCTCTTGTGGTCAGCACCGTAGGTAACGGATTCGTAGTTCATGCCAGTGCTGTTGTACTTGCTTGCCTTCCGCTGCAGAACGTGTTCTTGTCCGGTCACTGGATTTCGATTCCTGTTTGGCAAACGACGGATGGTCTCGCGAATTCTAAGAATCGTGGGCAACCGTCCCAAATGCATTACGAAACGCTGGCAGCGTCAGCAACTGGATCTCCGCCAGCGTTAGGGTCATGGGAATGCAGCGCATCGCTCAGAGTTGATAACTTGAAAGCTCTCAGGAAATGGCCCAGCTTGCCTTCAGTTTTCCGCAGGTTTTGATAGTGCCGAAACCGGGACCGCAGCGAGCCGGGCAGCCGGGGCTGGTCGGGGTCGAGTTCCCAGGGGTGGATGTAGAAGACGAAGGGGTGGCGGTTGCGGCGGTTGATGCGGCCGAGGCAGTGGATGGTGAGGCGAGCCGGATAGAGCCGAAAGTAGCCGCCACCGGCGATGGGGAGGTTGTATTTCCAGATGCGGTAGACCGTGGGCGGGAACTCCAGGAGCGACCGCTTGCCGTGGTCGATGCGATGCGGGAACCGCGGGGCATCAGGGATGCCGTATTTATCGTGATAGACGGGAAAGATG
>JBDRTC010000438.1:0-11369 GCA_043824335.1 Planctomycetota bacterium
GTGGACATTGACGCACTCGATATTGATACACCGCCGCACGAAGTTGTGGGGGCGGTGGTCATGTCTGGGTTTTCCCGCGTGCCGGTATACCAAGGTGACCTAGACCACATCGTTGGGTTCGTCTACATCAAGGATGTCTTACGACTCTTGCACATGGGCTGGCCGATCGAACTAGGCCAGGTGCTGCGACCGGCGCCGTTCGTTCCCGAAACGCTCCCACTCGACCGGCTCTTGCAGGTCTTCCGCAAAGAAAGGACGCAGATGGCTATCATTCTCGATGAATACGGCGGTACCGTGGGACTGGTCACGATGGAAGACGTGCTGGAGGAGCTTGTCGGCGAAATCTACGACGAACACCGGCGCGGTGAGGAGCAGGAGATTGTACGCCGCGACGAAACGAGTTGGCTCGTGAATGGAACAGTCAACTTTCATGACCTGCTCGAAGTGGTAGGGCTTCCAGAGCTTCATTCCGGTACTCCGAAGAATGTCACTACAGTCGGTGGCTTGATCCAATGGCTGCTGGGCCGGATTCCCGATGTGGGGGATAGCACGAGCTGGAACGGCCTCTTGTTGGAAGTCACCGACATGAAGGGCGTACGGATCGACCGTATTCTCGTGAGCGTGCAGCAGGAGCCTTCGGCGAGGGATAGACGCTAGCGATTGCCCCGGGACGAAGTCGACTTTCCCGCCAAACCGGAAAAGGAGCAACGAAGGGCCAACGACTGATGAATCGTCGGCGACGCCAAGCGGACGAGCCCCGGTTGGACTCCAACAAGTTCCGGGGACACAGTACCTAACTCTTGCTCTTTCTTCTTCGGGGCTTGCGTGGTTTTGGCTTGGGGCCGGGTTTCTGCGGTTTCAGCCCTCTTCTCGGGTATCGCGCGCGTGCAATCACGCACCCTACCTAATGTTTCCGCAACACAAACTAATTGAACAGCGGCCACAGGAACCAGGACAAAAGGGCAAAAAAGGGGTCAGAACTATTTATGCTCCGCGTCGCGTTTGTCTCGGGGAGGATGTGTGACTCGGAATTCCCCCCCGGTACTCCCCGGGAATGTTCCCAAGCGGAGCTTGGGAACAAGTTAAGCGGAGCTTGGGAACACGTTACATGGTACGAAGTGGAGATCCGCTAATTGAAGAACGGTCGCAGGAACCAGAGCAGGACCAGGAGCGAGGTCGTCATCAGGACTGCGAGGAACAGAAGAAGTGTCGTCTTGCGTGGTGAGTCGGCGTAGTAGGTCGGCTCCCGGACGGCCCGGCGTTCGATGAGCGTTCTTTCGATCTGCCGCTTCTTGGCATCCTGCTGGATCGTCTCGACGAGCTGCTCCGTGCCGGCGCCGGCGGGGAAGCCGCAGCCACGGAAAAAGAGGCGGACCGCGAGAAACTCCTCGGTCGGGCGGTGGTCGTCCAGCAGCCTGGCCAGGGCGAGCGCGCGGGCGTCGTCGTGCCGGTCGTGGAGCAGGGCGAGCATCACGGCCTGGGCGTAGGGGTCGTTCGGATCAAGCTCCAACGCCCGCGTGAGGCTGGCCTCCGCCGCGCGGCGACGGCGCAGGCGAAACTGAGCCAATCCCAGGGCGGCCCAGGCGGCCGCGCACTTGGGATTGCTGGAGAGTGCCTCGTTCGCCGCGGCTTCGGCCAGGCGCGGGCCCCGCGCTGCGCCCATGAAAAAGGCGAAATCGGCCACCAGGCGAGGCTCCTCGCCCGAAAGCTCGACCGCCCGCTCGAAAGACTGTTGCGCCAGGGTGAGCCTCTCGGTTTGCCAGGCCGCCAGCCCCAGCACGACGTGCAGATGGTGGTTCTCGGGGGCCAGTTCCACGGCCCGGCGTGCCTCGGCCAGGGCATCCTCGCCGGCTTCGGTCTTGACCAACGCCTCCGCGCGGATGGCCCGCACGGCGGCATCGTCGGGCACAATGGCGGTGAGCTGGTCGGCGATCGCCACGGCGCGAACGAAATCATCGGCCCGCAGCGCTTCGAGCGCCTCTTCGGTGAGCTGTTCGATCTGCCGCTCGTCCACCGATACGCCTCGGAATCCGGGCCGCCGCCCTTGACCCGGGTCATCCTAGCCCCTGTGACTGGGGGTGTGCAAGGGGTCTGTTCGCGGTCTCGGTGGACTGGATCGTCTCGCAAGGATGAGACTACATGGTGCCTGTCAAACTGGAAATGACGGGTTGGGTGCCATGGGCGTCTCGCCAGTGCTGGCGTGAAGACACGGGCAAGATGCCCGTGGCACCCGTCAAAACAGCATTGACAGCCCACCAAGGCGCGTGAGGGAGAGGTCCGCATCACAGTGTGCGTGTGCGGAATGCCGGAACCCACAGGGGACATCACTACAACGTGTGGGGGGTGCCTGTCACACTCTACCCTCGTCCACTCCCCGGCGGAGGGTGCGCTGGCGACTTGCAACTTTCGGAGGTTGCGGCTATCGTGGGGGCAGCAATGCTTCAGGGACAGGTGGGGCGCGTGTCGCTGGTAAGGTTCCACGTATTCGACGCTCTGGGCGATCGGGATGAAGCCGCAGCCGGGCAGTAGCCCCCTCTGCTCCTCCACGATTCCGCTGGCTGAAAAGCACGCGCCGTGGAGGAGACGTTCATTATCCGTTCCACCTGGATCGCCTTCCGGCACGACGCCCGAGTGGTATAATGAGTCGGTTTTCGTGTAAGCCAACGGCTCAGGGAGCTTGATTGATGTCGACAGATCCGACGGCCGTGCGTCTCGAGCAAGTCAGCCAACTGCTGCGCGACGTGGCCAGTTGCCTGCTCCTGGTGAATGGCAGCGGGACCATCGTGGCTTGGACCAAGGAAAACGAACGCATGTTCGGCGCTCCGGCCGAGAACGCCGTCGACAGCATGAGTCTGGTGGACCTCTTTGCCACGCGTTCCGAGGGCGAAGGCTACCTGTCGAAGCTCGAACAAGCCGGCCCCGGCCAGTTGGAAATCGCCGCCGACATGCTGAGGCTCTCCGGGGGTGGCTTCCCGGCCAAGCTCATCTTCTCCGCCGGAGGGGACAACGATCGACGCCTGGGGATCGTCACCGACGTCTCCGACCGGGAACAGGCCCGAGAGAACTTCAACTACCTGAAAGTCTATCTCGACACGGTTCTGGAGATCTCGGGCGACGCCATCATCACCAGCGACCTCGACGGCGTGATCATGATGTTCAACGAGGGGGCGGAAACGATCTTCCGCCGCGAAGCGCTCGACGCCCTCGGCGAAGACATGTTCGAGTTGTTGTTCACCAAGAAGGACGACGTGCTGGAGGTCAAGGAAGGGCTTCGCGACGAGGGCCATATTCGCGACCGCGAGTCGAAGCTCGTGATGGAGGACAAGACCGAGGTCTACCTGGAAGTCACGATCTCCAAGACCCGCGACGCCCGGGGCCGAGAGACCGCCCTGGTCGCCTTGATCCGCGACATCACCCCCCGAAAACGGTTGGAGGAGGAGCGTCTGCAAAACGAGCGGGTGCAGCACGAGATGCGGATCGCCCGCGGCGTGCAATTGACGATGCTCCCCGACCGGCCGCCCCGAGTCGACGCGGCCGACATTGCCGCGCGGATCGAGTTCTGCGACGACATCGGCGGCGATCTCTTCGATTTCAGCCACCCGCGGAGCGGCAAGCTCGGCGTGTCGATCGGCGACGTGTCGGCCCACGGCGTGGGCCCGGCGATCGTGATGTCGTCGGCCAAGGCGATGATGAACACGCTGGAGCAGTACACGGAAGACCTGGAGCACATGTTCTTCCTCCTCAACAATCTCCTGGAGAAGACCACCGAGGACGACCGCTTCATCACGATGTTCTACGGCCTCATTGACCTGGACCGGAAAACCATGGAGTACGTCAACGCCGGCCACGACGCGCCCATCATCTACCGTGCCTCCAAAGGCGTCTTCGAGGAGCTGCAAAGCACGGGGATGCTCCTGGGCGTTCTCCCCTCCGAACGATTCCGCCTCGGCGACACCGCCCGGTTCAACTCGGGCGACCTGCTCCTGCTAACAACCGACGGCATCTGGGAGGCCGCCGATCCGGAGGGCGGGGCCTTCGGAAAGGCCCGCGTTTTCGACCTCCTCCGGGATATGCAGGACCAGCCCTGCCAGGATATCCTCGACGCGCTGTTTCGCCGGGTCAGCGAGCACTGCGCCGGCGAGAGTGCCAAGGACGATCAGACGGCGGTGCTGTTCAAGTTTCGCTGACCGGCCCGCCGTCCCCTCGGCCTACGCTTCCGTTTGACGACGAGCGGCCGCTGGTGAGCACTCCAAAACGAACCGCGCAGAAAGAGCGCGGCAAACGCTTTCTGGGAAAGAAAAGAAGAATCGTGCGGCAGGAAGCGTCACACGCCGGTCAGCAGACGATTGCGGCGGGCACGGCGTTCGGCACGCAGGCGGGCACGACGTTTGATTTCGCTCGGCTTCTCGTAGTACTCTCGGCGACGCATCTCTTTCTTGATCCCGCTCCGCTCGACCAGTTTCCGGAAACGCCGCACGGCTTCCTGAATGGACTCGTTTTCCCTCAACGTCAGTTTGACCACTCACACCTCTTCTTTCTTGAACCGAGTGACCCCGCCGGGCCCGAGGACATCGAGCCGGCTTGGCTGAGTAGAACAGTGTACTGTACACGACGGCCATCGAGTGTGTCCACCCATTATCGGCGGCGTCCCAGGGGTTTTCTTAGAAACTCCCACTTTTCCACTCCACCGTTGTCAATCATATCTGTTCCTGCCGGGGCGACGGGGAGCGACCGCGGCTGCCCGAAGCGTTTGGCCAACCGTAAAACCTTGCGCAGCTTTCGGTTGCAGCGAACGACCTGGCCGACTCGACTGAACCTTTCCCCGCCTTCGGGCCGATCCGATTAGAGGCTCGAAAGCAACAGGTTGGGCATTCTTACGGCAGCCTGGCCGGCCCGCCCGACTGATAACCTCCGGATGCCGCTCGATGGATGCCCTCACCGGTCAACTGGAAGCACTCCTGGATCTCGAAGCCAAGCACGACGACCTCCTCGAGCGCCTGGACGCCTTGGACAAGAGGGTCGAGCGGGTGTTGGCCGATTGCCTTCCGGAAAAGGCGCGGGGGCCGGACTTCTCCTCTCCCACCCCTACCGAGAGGACCCAAGAGGCGGCCCAAGGGGAGCAATCAGGTGAAGACTCCCGCTCCCTTTGACAGCCCGTCGTCCGTTCGGCCTGGGTCGGCGGGCAATAAGCTGGCTATCGGCGGACTGGGGCGCCGGGCGGTGGGGAGGCGCCGAGCGTGGTCGGGTCGCCGTGGAAAACCCAGTACATGAGGTGGCCGAACGGCCTGGGCTCGAGCCAGCGTCGGAGTTCGGGCGGTTTGGCCTCGTTGATCAGGTCGAGCATGTCGGCGATCACGCTCCGGTTGCTACCGTAATAGTAGTGCCCGAGTAAGCTGGTGTCGACCGTGGAGACGTCGATCGTGTCGACGCCGGGGACGACCAGCAACTGGCTGCCGGAATCGCCCGCCCGACGGTAGCCGTGGATCGTCTTGGAGAGCTTCAAAGCCTCGTCGTTCGAGGAGGCGTAGAGCGTCACCCGGTCGGCGGTGGGCACGATTGCCGGCACGATGTCACGGCGGAAGACCTCCGCGTCGATGTCAGGCGCGGCGAGCACCACCTCGCGGAACAGGGGCAGCTCGCTCCGCCTTTCCCGGGAGAGCAGTTCGAGGGCCGACGTCAACGCCCGGTTGCCCATGCTGTGGGCGATCACGTGAACCGCCTCCGCGTTCGAGCGCTTGGCGATCCCCGCGAGGAACTCCTTCAGGTGCGGCACCGCCCAAACGACGTTCGTTTCATCAACGGCGTACTGAAGCACTTCGCCCTGGGAGGGCCAACTGAAGAAGATTGGGGCCCCGTCGAATTTCAGGTCGTGGGCCAACTGAGCCGTTCGTTGGGCGGCCTCGTTGAACGTAACGTTGTATCCATGCACGAAGACGAACGCCTCTTTCTTTTGTGAGGCTTCCACGCGGGCTTGGAGATCGGCGAAAAACGCGTCGGCCTCCTGCTTTTCGACGTCCAGCAGCACCACGTGTCGCCGGGGATCTTCCCTGAATTCGAACCGAAAGACCGATGGCCGCTCCACTTCGCCCACTTCGTGACCGCGGGGGATGCTGACCTCGCAGGTTCCCATTTCCATCTCGCCGCGCTGGTTCCCATAGGTCCGGTTCAGGCGCGGCCCGGGCGGCTCGCCCTGGAGTCGCGCCAGCGTCGTGACAACGCCCAGTCCGACCGTAACCGCCACGCCGGCCCCCGCAAGAACGAGCATCATGGAACGTCGCGCGAATCGGAAGGCAACCAGCGTCAGGATCACCGTGATCGCGGCACACGACACGGTCAGAGCATACCAGCCGGTGAATCCCGGGCCATCCGACGCCAGGACCTCAACGGCATTGCGATCCGTTCCGTAGAAAACCTTGACGACTGCGTACTCTTCCTCACGCTGGGTGTCGATCTCCGATCCCGCTGGCACCTCCGGCTCAGCGTGTGGGGAGGTCGCGTCCTCGTTGGGGCGGCTCTCGTCGGCCCTTGTCGCGGCTCTGTCAATGGGAGATCGAACGGGCAGCGGCTCGGCGCGTGTCGTGCCGGGCTCAGGAGCCATCGGCATCGGCGGAGGAGATTCGGCGGCCAACGGCTGCGGCCGTTCCCTCATGTCCCGAGGAGCAAACAGCGGGCGGTCTCCGTGGGGTAGTGCAGGGGCAGTCCGCGTTCGTATGGGGGGACGCTCACGCGGTATGGATAGAGGAGACGGCGCCACAAAACCGGGACTTGTCAGCTCTTTGCGGAAATCCACGGAGGCAGGATCGGCTCCGACGGTCGACGAGGACGAATCGGACGGAACTGCCGGGAAAGCCGGCCAGTCGGACACCACCTCCGGCGGGCGGGGAGTTGGGTCGGTCACGCCGGGCCAGGGTTCACTCTCCGTCGGGCCGGAATCGGTTGACGCGGCCGGCGAATCGGGCTCGTCCAGAACGAAACCGTTCCATTCCCTCTCCGGCTCGGGCAACCTGGCGTCGATCTGAGAGAACTTGGCCCTTGGTTCGCCGTCGGACGGTTCGGTCCCGGCATCGCATCCGGTTAGCACCGGGAAACACGCTCCGGCGAGGGTCAGAAGAAGTGAGAGAGTCGTGCCCAGCGAGCGTCTTGTCGGCATGAAGGCCACCTCCGACCATCGAGACATGGCGTGCCATTCCCCTGCCGCGGAAGGGTAACAGAATCGGGCATCGGGTCCCAGATCAGTTCATGTCCGAGTGGCACGCCGTCGGGTCGGGTCGCTTTTGCTTCACACTCGTGATCTACCGATGTATCATAGAGTGAAGGAGTTACATCTAGTCCCCGTCGGTAGATGAGGCCCGGCCGGGCGGTGGCGGGATCGTTTCAACGGGCCGCCAAGTCAGAAAACGATGATCGGTGTGAGAAAATGGGCATCCGATTCTTCTGTTCCGGATGTGGCCGCAAGCTGAACGTCAAGGCGTTTCAGGCCGGGAGACGAGGGCTTTGCCCCTATTGCGGGGGAGGCATTCAGATCCCCACCGAGAGCACCCGGCCGAGATCCAGATCATCAAAGGGCCAGAGCGACCATGCTCCCGATCCAGACGCGGTCGGAGCGACTGCCCCAAGGAGCCAGTCGGCCGCGCAGACCGCCGGTTCAACTCCCTGGGAAGGCGAGAGTCAGCCGGCTGCCTCCCCGTCCCCCGAGGAGTGGCACGGGCGAGCCGATCCGGTTGAGATGGCGATTGCCGACGCGGCGGATTTGTCTCAGGCGGCCTCGGTGGGTCCACCGGCCGGTCCACCGGCCGAAGCGGTCGAGATGGTCTGGTATGTACGGCCATCGGGCGGCGGACAGTACGGCCCCGCGCCCACCCAGGTGATCGAGGCCTGGATCGCCGAGGGCCGTGTGAGTGCCGATGCGCTTGTTTGGCGGGAAGGTTGGCGCGACTGGCAAGAGGCCGTCCTCGCGTTTCCTCAATTGGGAGCCGGGGACGCAGGGCCCGAGCCGGGAGCGATCACTGCCCCCGGAACAACCTCCCCGGCGGGAGCGGCCGGAGCACACCGACGTTCGTCGCGCCGCCGGTCGACCGCGTGGAACACGGCCGTGATCACCGTCCTCGTCTTGGCGGTAATTGCTCTGGTCGGTGTGTTTCTTTGGGTCCTCGAAGGCGGCTTTCTGCCTTGACTCGAATCGAGGTTCCTGCGACACTCCCGCGTCTCGCTGCGCCCGGGGAACGCCGGGCGAAAAGCGAGCTTCTTGCCGGATCAATTGGCGGCGCCGCGGTTCGACCCAACGGATTGGCCCTTGGAAGCAGGAGATCGAGAGGATGCGATGCAAGCATTGGATGCTGTTGTTGACGCTTCTTGCCGCCGGGTTGGCGGGGTGTGGAGGTTCGAGCGAATCGCGTGAAGACGCGCCATCGGCCAACGCTGCGGCACCCCACGCAGGCGCCCAAGCCCCGACGGACGGCCAACTCGCGGGGCCCGACTCGAAACAGTCCGTTTCCGACGACACGAGCGAACCGGCGACGGCGGTTTCCGTGTTCCTCGACGCGCTTCGGTGCGGCGACGACGTGAAGATCCTTCAGATGTACACCGTGCGCGCCAGAGAGGAAGCCGCCCAACCCGGTGAGCATTTCGCTCCCCGAGGCAGCGACACGGCACAGTTTCAAGTCGGTCAAGTCGAGTACGTGTCGGAAGAGGGAGCGCGGGTGGCCTGCACCTGGACTGATCTGGACCAGGATGGCCAACCGCACACCGTCGATCTGCTCTGGATGGTACGCCGGGAAGTGCCGGGATGGCGCGTGGCGGGCATGGCCGCGGTGCCGTTCCCGGGTGAGCCGCCCGTACTGCTGGATTTCGAGAATCTCGAGGAAACCAAGCAAAAGCTGGATCTCCTGGAAGAAGAAATCCGGCAGCGGTCGGAAACGGAACCGCGAGAGGCTCAACAGCCCGCGAATCCCGGAAATTCCCTGAGACGCTGATTTGCGGCCCTCGGTCGCTTCTCGGCAATTCCTAAGTGGCCGGCCTGACGACTTCTTCTTAGGGCCGCTCTCGCCCTCGCATGGTCGCAAGCGGGTCACTCAAGCTGCTGTGAACAAAGGACTTGACGCAGCTTGCCCTGGGAGGGCGCCAGCTTTTGGCTCCTCGCTCTTATTGGGGGAATAGCGGGGCCGCAGCGAGGGTTTCCACTTTTTTCTGGAAATCGTCTCAAAATTCCCAGCCCCCCAGTGTGACCCAATACGCATATTTTCTCGGATTACCCCGCTTGACAACAGGTTCGTCCATGTTAACTTAACGTACAAAGCTGTGCATTCGTTACCACACGATATACATGGCGGTGCTTGAACAGGGGAGCAATCCGCTGGAGAGTCGTCGTGGAACACAGCTCTGACTGAGCGGCCCCCGGCCGTTGGCGTCGAGGTTGGGGGGTGGCAAACACATAACGGCGCCTTATCGACCCCCGTAACGTTACGGTACCTGTTAGTTGGAGGATTCTCGTATGAATCGCATCCTGGTGTTGGGCATCGCTGTGGTCGTGGTGTTGGCCGCGGCCTTATCGGCAGATGCCGCGTTGACCTGTCGGCCGAAGACTTGCGCGCCAGAGGTTTGCGCGCCGGAGACCTGCGCGCCGGCGACATGTGGTTTGCTCGCCCGTCTGCGGGCGCGGACTTGCGCGCCGGAGACTTGTGAGCCGGCAGCTTGTGAGCCGGCAGCTTGTGAGCCGGACACGTGCGCTCCGAAGTCTGGCTTGCTCGCCCGTCTGCGGGCTCGGACCTGCGCCCCGGCGACCTGCGAGCCCGCTGCGTGCGAGCCCGTCGCCTGCGAACCCGCTGCGTGCGAGCCGGAAACTTGCGCTCCGGACACGTGCGCTCCCAAGTCTGGTTTGCTTGCCCGCTTGAGGGCTCGGACTTGTCGTCCGAAGACCTGTGCCCCGGAGACTTGTGAGCCCGCGGCCTGCGAGCCGGCGGCTTGCGAACCGGTGGCCTGCGAGCCGGAGACCTGTGCCCCGGCCACGTGCAAGCCGAAGTGCGGCTTGCTCGACCGTCTGAAGGCTCGGCTCTGCCGTCCGAAGACCTGCGCCCCGGCGACCTGCGCCCCGGCGGAGGAAGCTGCTGAAGAGGCGGCTCCGGCCGAGGCTCCCGCGGAGGAGGCGCCCCCCGCGCCCGCTCCCGCGACTTAAGGAAAGCTGACGCACGCGAAGGCCGGGCCGGATATCCGGCCGGTCCCTCCGCGGGTTGAATCGCTTCCATCGAGTGGAGGCTTGCCCTGTTGGCCTCGGCTCGGAAGCTCTCGTCAGAAGCGGCCGGATCTCCCCGGAGATCCGGCCTTTTTCTTTCTCGGCGACTGGCATTGGAGGCGGCCGCGGGGTTGTGGTATAAGCCGCTTTTCCAGAGGCGGAATCGGAGCCGGGCCATGGAAGGTTGGCAGACGCAAGCGGTGGCGGCCCCGGCGGTGGAAGTCGCCGCGCCCTGGCAGCTCACGGTGCTTCTGCCGGCCTACAACGAGCAAGACGCGATCGAGCAGGTGCTGGAAGAGATCGTCGACGCACTCTCCGAAGAGCAGGTCCGCTACGAAATCCTCGTCGTCGACGACGCCTCCACCGACCGCACCGCCGACTTGGCGGAACGTTTCGCCCGTTCTTGCTGGACGTGTCCCGTGCGGGTGGTTCGGTGCCCGGAGAACCGGGGGGCCGGGGCGGCGCGCAAGGTCGGCATCCGCCACGCCCGGGGTGAGATCGTCGTGATGCTCGACGCCGACGGCAGCTATCCGGCCGCGGCCATTCCCGACCTGCTCGCCCACTTTCCCGCCTACGACCAGGTCAACGGCGCCCGCACTAGCGAGCAGGGAACGCTCCCCTGGCTGAGGCGGCCGGCCAAATGGCTCATTCGCAAGCTGGCCGGCTACCTGACCGGACACAAGATCCCCGACCTGAACACCGGACTCAAGGCGTTCAATCGCCAGGCGATGCTCCCGTGGCTCTGGGTGGTGCCCGACGGGTTCAGTTGCGTAACCACCATGACGCTGGCGTTTCTGACCAACGGATACGCGGTCAAGTACGTGCCGGTCGCCTACCGCCGGCGGATCGGAAAGAGCAAGTTCCATCCGGTCAAGGACACGATTTCCTACCTGGCCACCGTGCTGAGGATGGTGCTTTACTTCCGTCCGCTCAAAGTATTCCTGCCGCTCTCGGGCTTGATGATCGCCGGGGGCGTGTTGAAGAGCGTGTCCAGTTTCCTCTTCACCGGCAGCATGCAGGAGTCGGACATCGTGATCATGGTGGCCGGGTTCATGACCTGCATGCTGGGCCTTTTGGCCGAGGTGATCGTCGCCCACCATCGTCGTTAGACCGAACTTTTTTGCGGAGTTAGAGGTCGAAT
>JBDRTC010000439.1:0-12341 GCA_043824335.1 Planctomycetota bacterium
CCCGCGCGCTGCCACCACCGAGCCATCGGCCGACGCGTCATAGGCAATGCTGTAATAGGCGCCTCCAGGCAGATCGCTCAGGCCTTGAAAAAGCGCACCATGTGTCTCCGCCGCAACAACCAGCACCCCGGCTACCGCCAATCCAACAATCAAGCGTTTCATATTCGTGTCCCCCAAGTGATTACTATAGAAAACACCTACGCTTTATATCCGCCTCCCGACCGCCATTCCTGACAGCAACGGTGAAAAATTAGCGAAGATTTGGCTCTGTAGAGGGGGTGCGTCGGCGGCAGAATAGGTCAGAGGTGGGGTTTTTGGCCGATCGAGGGGTGGGCCAATGGCTCCGCGAGTCCAAAACATGTCGTGGCCGGCTAGACCCGGGCCGAAATGCTGAGGGGCACTCAGGAGCGCGAGCACTCTCTGCGAGGCACTTCCGGCTGCGTCCTCCAGGGTCCCATGCAACTGGCGCGCGGCCGGCCTATCGGTGGTTCGGGCACGTCGGCCGCTTGGGAGAAAACCTGACGAAAGCGATGCTCTTGGAGAGGATTGCGCCGATCCAGAGCGCACCGTCGGCGCTTGCCGAATTGCCGGCGCCGGAGCCTGCGGCGGCTCAGATCCTCAAGGCCCCCGGCTGCACTTCCACTGGGGGGAGTCGTTGTAGTAGCCCGTGTGGCGACTGCAGCTCGAACCGTGCCGAGCGCCGAAATTGCCCCAGTTGTACGTGGGCACGCCAAGACCGGGTGCGTACAGATCGTAGTCGTTCACGTACTCGGGATAGAAACGCGGCTCGGAGGCCTGATTCCCCGGGACGTGGGAGCCCCGACTCCACGGAAAATGGAACGGATGGCCGGCCGTGGCGGCGACGGGAAATACGAAGGCCGGCACGATCGCCCAGGCGAGAACGGCAGACAGACAACGACGCGACATGGCGGCTCCCCCTTGCTTGACGGTCGAGGAGAACACGCTCCCCCATGTTGTCATCGTGTCTGGGAGGCTCCTGGGGCGCGTGAAGCCGCAGCGTTGGTATCGAATACCAGGATCGTCCGGCCCGGTTATGCCGATTGCGACGATTTTTCGGGCGCAGCACAAGCCCGTCAGTCGTATCGAATCAGGCTGACGTGTTCGTAAGGGCCGAGCTTTCGGGCCCCCCCCAGCCCCACCAGCTCGATCAGAAACGCGCACGCGGCGACCTTCCCGCCCGCCTTTTCGACCAGCCGGCAGCAGGCCTCCACGGTGCCGCCGGTTGCCAGCAGGTCGTCCACCACGAGCACCTTGGCTCCGGCCGCGACGGCGTCGGCGTGGATTTCCAGGGTGTCGGTGCCGTACTCCAGATCGTACGTGTGCGACATCGTCTCCGACGGCAGCTTCCCCGGCTTGCGGATCGGCACCAGGGCGGCGTTCAACTCCAGGGCCAGCGGGGCCGCAAAGAGAAACCCCCTCGCTTCGGCGGCGGCCACCACCTCGATTCCCCGGCCGCGGAAGTGCTCGGCCATCTGGTGGACCGCCTGTCGTAGGGCCCCGGGTGACGCCAACAGGGGCGTGATGTCGCGGAAGAGGATCCCCGGCTTGGGAAAATCCGGGATCGATCGGATGTAGTCGGTCAGCTTCAGATCGGTCGAGTCGGGCATCGAGGCCTCTCCTGGTCATGGGGTGGCGGAGCGAGCAGCAGCGCGATCTTGCTCGAATATAGGCCCGAAAGGGACGAACGGGAACCCGTGGGCCGTTTGTTCCCGGCGCGTGGCGGGGTATACTGCGGTCGTGGAAACGTCCCTGGATCTCGCGTACCTGGAGATTCCCACGATTGTGGACTTCGAGTGGGGCACGAACAACAGCCCCGAGGGCTTGGCCGACGGTTTCACGCACTGCTTCCTGGTGACCTTCAACGACGCCGAAGGAAGGGCCGTCTATCTGCCCCATCCGGCGCACAAGGAATTCGTGTCGGTGCTCAAGCCGCACCTGGAGAAAGTCCTGGTGATCGACTACGTCCCCCAGGATTGACACGAAAGAGAGTCTCTATAGAATAGCGCCGTGGTTGCCGATCTGTTGGCCAGCGGCCCCCCGGCGTCCTACACTTGACAGGGTTGCCTGGCGCCGCCAATCAGGCGCGGGCGCATAGCTCAGTTGGTTAGAGCGCGTCCCTGATAAGGACGAGGTCCCAAGTTCGAATCTTGGTGCGCCCACCTATAAAGCCCTATGTAACAATAAGTTGCGTCGGGCTTTTTTTGTCGGGCCTGGGAGGGAAAAGGCCGGGGCTACCCCGGGGCTACCTGGAACGGAAACGAAGAAATTCCGTCCGAGAATCGGCCTGGGGCTACCTCGGACAATAAGGGGGAGCCGAGTTTGGGTGTCAGAAGTCACCCCCGCCGGGAACGAGAAACCCCGCGGGGAGGCCTCGGGCGGGGTGTGAAGTACAAACACCAACAGGTGTCGACAGTCGACGAAACCTCAGGGTCGTCATATCGCGATTGTTCGCTCCAGAAAAGGGAATCGCGCGTTGATCGCTGGGGTCTTCTCCGCCAATTGCTTGGAAGGCTTCCCAAACGAGCTTGCCGAACTGTCGCGACTGGACATTCCGGCCCGGGCGGAGGGTCATGAACCACTCGGTCGGTCCGGGTCGGGCGCGTAAGGCACGAACTGGAAGCTGTAGAGGTCCGCGTCCTTCAATACGAAGCGGAGCCGGACCGGCTTGGCGGCGAGGGGGCGCAGGTCACCGCCGGGCTTGTTCCAACGGACGACCTTGGCGAGCCGGTCCCCAAAGATCGGCGGGCAATCATCGAGCGCATAGCCGTCGATCGGCTTGCCCTCGGCGTCCTGGATTTCCACCTGAACGCCGCCGGCCCCGGAGCTCTCGAAGTTCAGCGTCAGGTTGCCTCCCTCGAAGCGGATTGGCTTGGTGATGATCTCGCCGCCCGTCATCGGTGCAGTGGCGGAAACAAATCCGTCCACGCGCAGTGTGCAGCGGCGGATGGTGGTAAACGTGTCTTCCCAGTAGCTTTCCGTTGCGTAGAGCGAGATCTCGTCGGGCGCGTCTTCAACCTGGGATTTCGTCTCCACCATGCCCCAGAAGATGAAGTTATCGCCGTAGACCCAACTATGTTGCTCCCGTGGACCGGGCCGGAGAAAGGCCTCTCGCCAGCGCTTAAATGTGCGGCCGTCGCGGCTGGTCATGAACAGCCCGTCGGTTATCGCGGTGCCGTAGCGGGGGTGCGACTTTGCGCGAATCATCCGCTCATCCAGGCCGGGCAGGTCGAACATCGGTTCCGACCAGCCGCGATCGGTATATCGCATGGGAAAGCCCATGAGAATGTGCCCGGCGCGATAGTAGGGTTGGATCTGATTCGTGTAGAGATGCTCGTTGGGCGAGTCGACGTAGGTCAGGTCGACCGGATCGCTCCACTCGACGAAGTCCTTCGACACGGCCGTGCGGATCGCCCGATACCCGCCGGGCTTCCAATTGTCCGCTTCGGTGACCCCCTCCGTGAAGATTCGCCAGTAGGCGCGATACGCGCCCAGCGTCGGGTCCCAAAACGCCAGGTTCTGCGAATCGAACGCCCCCTTGGTTGCGAACGGCTCCTTGCTCATCAGCGAGAAGTGGGTCCCGTCGGCCGACTTCAGCGCGTAGAGTCCCCTGGGCTTGGAACCGACGACCACGATCTTGTATTTTTCGTCGGCCGGGCAGTTTGGGTTGGCATCGAGGAAGGCCGCCGTATGCGCGGGATCGCCGCCGATCTCGGCGAGAAACTCGGGCGTGAGGATGATATTGTTGGCCTTTGAGCCGGCGAACTCGAAAATGCCCAATTCGGGCCGGCGCCAATGGATGCCGTCGTCGCTCTCGGCGTAGCAGAAGACCCAGGGGTGGTCTTCGAGCGCCTGCGCAGGCGGACCGCTGTGACGGTAGTGGAGGCCGTGGTAGTACATGCGATAAAGGTTTCCGTCTTTGAACACCGACTGATAGCAGCTCGCGTTCCCTTCCCAAGGCGCGTCGGTCTTGAAAACGATCTCGCGGCGTATCGGATGATGGAGCTCAAGGCGGACGCCGTCATTCATCGAGTCGATCAGAAAATCGTCCACCAGCAATTCCAGACGCGAGCCGACGTCGATCGGCTCGGCTGGGGCCGCGGGGGTCGACATCGCGAAAGCCAGAGCGGCAGAACAGGCCATTCGAAGGGGCATCGGTGTTCTCCTTTGCTGCGATTACGGTCAGGTAACGATTCCAGGTAGCCGTTCAAGCCCTGGCCCATGCCGGGGGACCAACTCAAACGGCACAAGCTTGAGCTTACCACTCGACGGTGGTCTTTGCCACGGCCACGCAGCCGACATTTGATGTGCTGCACGATCGTGTGAAGAGGGAGTTCGTACAGGCGGGCTGGCAGCCCGCCGGGCCATCGGGTTGCATCGACATCCAAACGCCCGTCGGCTAACATGACGAACGGCCGGACACCATCCGACCATGATGAACCTGGCCGGTTTGGAGTCTGTTGCCCCCTCGGGCGATTGCTGCGGCAGGGCCGACGATGAACAGCCGTGTTTCGTGCCGTACCGTTCTACTCATGAACTTGGATACCGCTCCGGAGACTTCGTACGATGAAACGGCTCCTCTTGCTGCTACCGCTCGCCTGCTTGTCGCCGGGCAGCGTGTCTGCACATCATCCCGAAGGAGTGACCTATAAGGTCTATCAATTTCCGCCGGACAAGCTTCCCAAGATCGACGGCGATCCGGCTGACTGGGAGATCGTCCCAAACAGCTTCATGATCGACGGCTCGCACCTCATGGACACCGTGATGGGCAAAGGCAAGAACATGGATCCAAAGGACCTTGCCGTCGAAGTCAAGGTTGCGTGGAGTCCCAAGGCCAATCGACTCTACTTCCTGTACAAGATGAACGACGACGTGCACAACTTCAACTCCGCCCGCGGCGACATCTTCGAGGTGGTCGTCGACGCGGATCATTCCGGAGGGCGATACCACAGCTTCGACGACGTGGACAAGAAGACCGAAGCACAGCTCAAGAGCACGACGGCCCAGAACTACCACATCTACACGCCCCCGGGCAAGGGCAAAGCGTGGGCCTGGGTGTGGGGCGAGCAACAGTGGCTGATCGACCCGCCCTGGGCCGAGCATGCTTTCCGGTATGACTTTGGCTCCAAGGAAGCCGGCGAGTTGTATCTGGAGTTCTACATCACCCCGTTCAACTACGCGAGCTTCCGTGGCCCGCAGTACAGCGCATTGCACAAGATGGAGGAAGGCGAGACTCTTGGACTCTCGTGGTCGGTGCTCGACTACGACGAAGATGACAGCCGCTATGAAGGGTTCTGGAACTTGTCACACCACACGCGGATGGACTACACTGCGAGCCTGCTGCCGAACTTCAAGCTAATGCCGTTGGAAGAGCAAGAGAGGCTGCGGTGAGTGTTTCGGGTGCCCCAGGTCTCGTTCTCCGTCACGTTGGCCGCGCCGGAGTTGCCCATGGGCACGCCGCTCACGAACGCCGAGTTCGTCGCCCTCGACTTGGAGACGACCGGCCTTGACACAACAAGCTCTTTCAGGGATGGGAAATGTCGGTGAAACCCATGATGAGGAGCGAGCCAAATGTACAAGCGTAGTCCATGGTTGGCAAGATGGATAGTCTCTGTTCTCCTTGTAACGGCGATTAGCACGTTGGCCTCATTGGCCGGCGAGGCAAAGCCCGATTCTTTGGCGCAAGGGTTTCTCGATCCACCACAATCGGCCAAGCCGTGGGTCTATTGGTGGTGGCTGGAGAGCAACGTCACCAAAGAAGGCATCACCCTGGACCTGGAGGAAATGAAACGCCAGGGGATCGGCGGGGCGATGGTTTTCGACGCCGGCATGGCGCCGACCATTCCGCCGGGACCGACGTTCATGGGCCCCGAGTGGCGTGAGCTTTTCAAGTTTGCCGCCGAGGAGGCAAACCGTGTGGGGCTGGAACTGAGCGTGAATCTTTGCAGCGGTTGGGACTGCGGCGGCCCCTGGGTAACGCCCGAGCACGCCTCAAAGAAGCTCGTTTTCTCGGAAACCCAAGTCACCGGTCCTCACGAGTTCTCCGAGGCATTACCTCTGCCTCCGGTGGTAGACGGCTACTACCACGACGTGGCTGTGGTCGCGTTCAACAGCGCCAGTGTGACCGGCGCCAGCCGCATGGATGCCGCCCGGCCCAAGATCACGGCCAGTTCGACGTATCAAGACTACACGGTTGCCAACGCGGTCGACGGCGATCCGCAAACGCGTTGGGTTTCCAACGGCGGCCAGGCGGGACAGGGTCCCAGCGAGGAGGAGCCCGAATTCGTCCTGTTTGAATTCGACAAGCCCTTTGAGGCAGCCTCCCTTTACGTGGCCCCCAATCCCGACTACGGTCCGCGCCAGTGCCAACTGCAAACCTCCAAAGATGGAGAAACGTTCGAGACGGTCTCACAATTCACCATGGCCAAGGACGTCCCGGAGACGGTTCCGTTCGACGAGGTCCGCTCGCGGATATTCCGGTTGGTGATCACATCTTCCTACAGCTTTGGCTCGACGGAGGGCACGTGGAACGTTCAGATCACGGGACTCCAGCTTCTTGCGAAGGGTGAACCACCCAAGGCACACAGTTCGATCAAGCATTGGGCCATCAAGTCGGGAAACCAAGGTCTGATGGGCATGCCTCGCGGAGTACAGCACGAACGCAACCCGGAAGTTCCCGGGGAAGTGGAATTCGAGAGCCGTTCGCTGATCGACCTGTCATCCAGCGTGACCGACGCTGGCCGGCTGGTGTGGAACGTGCCGGAAGGCGACTGGTCGATTTTCCGCTTCGGCCACACGCTTCTAGGCGGTGGCGGTTCCAGAATCAAGTGTACCAGCCCCGGCGGGCATGGGTTGGAGGTCGATTACCTCAGCACGGACGCGATCGACATGCACTTCGCGGCCATGGCCGAAAAGCTCATCGCCGACGTCGGGCCGCTGGCCGGCAGAACAGTAAAATACTTCCACGACGATAGCTGGGAGGTCGGCCATCCGAACTGGACCGCGAAATTCCGCGAAGAGTTCAAACGCCGCCGCGGGTACGACCTGCTGCCCTATCTCCCCGTGCTGGCGGGGAAGATCGTCGACAGTCGCGACGTGTCGAACCGTTTTCTCTGGGACATTCGCCGAACCATCGGCGACTTGATCGCGGAGAATCATTATGGGCGGTTGAATGAACTCTCAAAGCATAACGGCATCGGAACACACCCGGAAGCCGGCGGTCCGTTCTTCCCGAACATCGACGCACTGGCCAACCTGGGAAGAAGCGACATTCCCATGGGCGAGTTCTGGGCCAAACCGGTCGAGCCGGACGGTGAGCCTTGGTGGTGGAACCATTACCACATCTGCGACACGATCAAACAGGCCGCCTCGGCCGCCCACGTCTACGGCAAGCGACTCTGCCAGGCCGAGGCCTTCACCACCATGGGGCCCAACTGGGAAAAGGACTTCTTCATGCTCAAGGACGTCGGCGATCTGGCCTTCTGCCAGGGGCTGACCCGCAACATGCTCTGCTTCTATGTCCATCAGCCGCGACTCGACATCAAGCCGGGCTACCAATGGGAAGCCGCCGGAACCCACTTCGACCGCAACGTCACTTGGTGGCCGCAGATCCACGCTTGGCTGGATTACCTGACTCGTTGCCAATTCCTCTTGCAGCAAGGGCTGTTCGTGGCCGACGTGTTGTATTTCAACGGGGAAGACATCCCGAATTTCGTGCCCGCCAAATGGATGATGGAACCGGCCCTGCCGCCGGGATACGATTGCGACACAGCCAACGCCGAGGTGTTGCTGGGGCGGACGTCGGTCGAGAAAGGGCGGATCGTGCTCCCCGACGGGATGAGTTATCGGCTGCTGGTCCTGCCTGAGCGGGAAACCATGTCGCCGCACGTCCTGCGGAAGATCACCGAACTGGTCGAGGCCGGGGCCACGGTCGTTGGGCCCAAGCCGTCGGGGGCACCGGGACTGACCGATTACCCGGACTGCGACCGCGTCGTCAAGGAACTGGCCGACAAAGCCTGGGGACCGTGTGACGGCAAGACCGTCAAGGAACATACTTTCGGCAAGGGTCGGGTTATCTGGGGTAAGACCTTGGAGGAGATCCTCTTGGCCCACGGCGCGGAGCCCGACTTCCAGGTCGCTGCCCTCCAGGGCGACGCCAAGCTGGACTACGTCCATCGCACGTGCCCCGAGGCGGAGATCTACTTCGTCTCAAACCAGCGAAATCGCGTGGAAGAGGCCGACTGTTCGTTCCGCGTCTCTGGGAAGGCCCCGCAGTTATGGATGCCTGATACCGGCGAAATCCGCCGGCAAGTCGTGTACCAAACACACGACGGACGCACCACCCTACCGCTCAGACTGGATCCTCGCGGCTCAGTGTTCGTGGTCTTCCGAGAGCCCGCCCACCAGGCGCCGGTCGTCTCCCTCGCTAAAGACGGCAGCTCGCTGTTTCCGAACCCCAAACGCGCGGCCGATGCGCGGCTGGCAGTCGAGGTATTGGGCCGGGGAACCGGCCAAATCCAACTGCGGATCTCACAGCCCGGCCGGTATGAGCTCAGCGACGCCGACGGCAAAACCGCCGCCGCGGAAATCGAGGCGGTGCCTACGCCCCAAAGGATCCCCGGTCCTTGGAAGCTGGCGTTTCCCAAAGGCTGGGGCGCACCTGCCGAGACGGTGCTCGACGAACTGCTCCCGTGGAACGAGCATCCCCAGGAAGGCATCCGGTACTTCTCCGGCACGGCCACGTACCGCAACGTGTTTGACCTGCGGCCGGATCTCAACGGCAAAGTGCTCACGCTCGACTTGGGCAAGCTGAAAAACGTCGCCGAGGTCAGGCTCAACGGCCACGACCTGGGCGTGCTTTGGAAGCCACCGTTTCAAGTCGAGATCACCGGCACCGCAAGGCCCGGCCGCAACGAGCTGGAAATCGGGATCACGAACCTCTGGCCCAACCGCCTCATCGGCGACGGCAAGCTGCCCGAGACGAACCGGTTTACGAAGACCAACGTTCAGAAGTTCTACCAGCCGCCCCAAACCGGCGAGCACCAGCTGCTGGAGTCCGGTCTGATGGGCCCGGTGCGCATTCTGGCGACCGAGGAGTTGAACGTAAGCCTCTGAGCAACGTGAGCGTGGGACCGTTGCTGGGCAACCCTCGGAGCAGGTGCGGGCAATGAATGGGTACAGACATGCGCTGGCCGCGATGGCCGGCACGGACCGCTGCCGTCGTCGTTGAGGCCTTCCAACTGCTCCGGCGTCAGGCCTAAAAGATCCGGGGCGTAGCCGGCAGCCCACTCGCCGATGCCGTACAGTGTCGCGTGAGACAAGCAGGTTGCGCACCAGCACCAACAGGGCCTTGGCCGCCGGGACCTTCACCCGCTTGTCCTCCGGCGGCAGATACTCCCGGAGGAACTCTTTCAGGCGAAGCCGCTTCAGAACACGGTTGATGATCGGCAAGGCTCCCACCTTCACCGAACGAAGGGTCTGCCGACCGGCGTGGGCCAGTTTACCGGGACGAGGCCGTTTGCGGCGCCGGTCGGGTTGCCAACGCTTTGCTTTGCGCATCGCGTGGGTCTCCTTGGTCAGACAGGGGACGATTCACAACCTGTGTGCGAAGCCGCAGGCGTGACCGACACGGCGTGCTTCGCGCAGGAATGAAATGTCCCACGACCGTGAATGTCAAGAATCGCAAGCGGAGGCGAAAACACTTGCGTCAAGTCCTCGGAACGCAAGCCGAGGGCGACTCGACTTACGTCACAGACGCTTTACGTAAGTGCCGCAAACCGCGTCTCGGCCTGTTGAAGTGGACATTGCCGCTGCGCGCGGCGCGGCAAGAATTCGACGCCAACCGACGGTGGCCCATGCCCGATCGAGTCCTGCTCAACCAACCGTCGGCCGACTACCGTCGGCAAAGTCCATGGGCCGAAAAAGAAATTCGCGGAAATCGCAGGCCAGATGTGCGGAAAGGCGGTTGTATCCCTCGGCCGAGATGACCAAGACCAGTTCGTTCTACAAGTGGTAAAGACGGCTGCTTTCCCCAGCATTTTCGAGAGTGTGGCACGGCTTCGGAAGCTCCAGGGTGGTTCTGATGGCCGGCGGGCTGTGCCGGCGGTCTGCACGGAGCAACAGGCTCGGTTGATTATAAACGCTCCCGTGTTTCGCGGTCTGCTTCCACCGATCCGCGTCCAGACGCGGTGCCCAGTGCTCGTCGAGCGGGGCGAAGAACTGGTCCAAATCGTCGGATTCGACCGGGAGTCGGGAATCCTGGCAGATGGAGATCGCGTGCCTGAATTGTCGCTCGACAGAGCCAAGAAGCTCCTCGCGGAACTGCTGGAGGATTTCGAGTTTGCAACGCCGGCGGATCACAGCCGCGCATTAGCCCGGATTATTCATTTGGGGAATCAGGCAGGGCGGTGGCGGGGGTGTGGGGCGTGTCGGGGGGGCTTTGGGGGCGGGGAGGTTGGGAAGAGAGCAGAGCGCCCCCTTTCCCCCAACGCTGAGTGGCACTGAGGCTCGCGGCTTGGGATGGCTGCGAGCGTTAGGACGTGTCGAGAGCAAGGCGGGCACAGGCTTCGTTCACTGCGGCAGACACGGTCTGGTAGTGGCTCAAGAACGGCCACGAGCCCGACAGACGCACCAGCACCCGACGTGTGGAGACGACGATCTGGGCGGCCACTTTGATCAGGCGCATCCGCCAGGTCTCGGCATGGCCCTCGCCCAGCGGGTCGTGTTCGCGACGGCGATTGAACCAACGCTTGCGATCCCGACCGGCCAACGCCTCGGTGGGAACTTCGCTTCCCGGTTCCGGGGCCGGCGGATCGGCCACCAACCGCCGCACCCTCACCAAGAGGTTGGCCGACAGAAGGTGCAGATAGAGGCGAAAGTAGTTGGCCATGAAGCGATGATCGCTCAGGCGATCGGCGGACAAGCTGCACTTGAGTTCCTTGTTACGGTTTTCGCTTTCGCCCCGCGCGGCGTACTCGTCGTAGGCGGCCTCGGGCAACACGAACGCTCCACGTCGGTTGGTCATCACCACGCGGCGGTTGGTGCCTTGCCCGTGGGCTTCGGCCTTGACGACCACCCAACGAGCCGCCGGCCACGAGCCGGCCTGATACCAAAAGGCGGTAAACAGCCGTTGCGGCTGGCCGGTTGCCTCGAAACGAGCAACCGCTTCGGCCAGCAAGTCGTCGCTTTGGCGTTTCAGCACGGCGTTGATCTTCAGCCCGACCGTGTAATCCAACCGCAAACGCTCGCAGCCCTCGTAAAACCCGGGCACCGCAAAGCCCGAATCGGCGCGGATGAGGATCCGCACGTCAGGCCAAACCGCGCGTAGCCGGGCGACAAGATGTTCCAAGTCGTCGACCACCCCGAGCGTTGGCGACGCGGTGCCGAACAATAACGCCGCCATTACCACTTGGTCGTTTTCGGCACAGGTGATCACCCGCGGCTGGTATTGGTACTGATCGTAGTAGCCGTGGAAGAAGGTGAGCTGTTGCTGGCCGTGCGTGGGATCGTCGAAGGTGTCGATGTCGAACGTCAGGCGCCGCGGCGGCTCGTCGAACGAGGCGATGAACTGGTCGATGAGCACGTCCTGCAATCGAAACAACGACTTCGGGCCGATGGCGTTCTCGAAGCGGGAAAGCGTCGGCTGACTGGCCAGAGGGTCGTCCTCGGGCAAGCGCCCGGCGATCAGTTTGAAGACAGCGTCGCTTCGCAAGGCGTCGTGGTCGTTCTGGTCCTCGTAGCCGGCTAGGATGCCGTAGACGCGCGAGCGGGTCATCTCCAGGTAGGTGTGCCTCAAGGCATTGCCGCCGCGACGATCGATCAACGCGGCCGCGAACTGCTCGGTCAGGCCCAAGGCCTCGTCGAGCTGACGGATCGGCAACAGCCCGGCGTCCGTACTCAAATGGTCGTCAATCGGCTCGACAACGATCGGCTTTTGTGCGAAAAAGTCAAAGGTCTCCTCCCAAACACCCTGCAATTCCATCTTGGGCCTCCTTGTGGGTAAAGCTTCGTCCAACCCGTTAGCGCAGGGAATTGCCCACCAGTAGGTGTACCCCGGCGAGGGGGGGCGATGGAAGGTGGGATGACGGGGGGCTGGAAAACAAGCCGGTGATCGGCAATGTCATGAGGTATCGGCGGCGGCTGGAGTCGTGGTTCGCATGGTCAAGGCCGCACGGCGATCGGCAGAGAGATTCCAGGGCAAGAACGGCTGAATGTCTTCGGGCGCCCTCCCACCGGCTGCGGCACAACTCTCCAAGTACCACGTCAGCCACCGTCGCGGATTGAGTTTCCAGTGGGCCAGCGTGGCCAACAGCGAGAACATCGCC
>JBDRTC010000440.1:0-3015 GCA_043824335.1 Planctomycetota bacterium
CCAAGACCGAAGACATCTCCCAGAAGCGTCAAGCGCGGACCCAAGAGGCCGTGGGCCGCTTCGCCGAGCAGCGCAGCCGGGCCGAGCTCGAGGCCGCCTGGGGCCTCTTCGAGCAAGGGGACTTCGACAGCTCGACCGAAACGCTCATGAGGTTCCTCGATCGCAGCCCCGACGACGTCGAGGCCCGGCTCCTCCTGGCCGAGTCGCTCCTGGCCGCCGACCGGGCGAGTGAAGGAATCTCGTATCTGGAACCGGCGATGGCCTCGCGCCCGAACGACGCCCGGTTGCACCACATGATGGGCTTGCTGATGGATTCGATGGGGCGGTCCGAGGAGGCGAGAACCCACTACGAGCGGGCGAACGCGTTGGAGCCGGGGAACGAAGTGTACGCCGTCAGCTTTCAGGCGATCGTCGAACCTGCGTTGGAGAAGACGCCGAAATCGCTCCTGCAACCGGCAATTCCGGTTCAAGACTCCCGATCGCTGCTTCGGCAATGTGCGGCCATCGAGGAGTCCTCGCCACTTTCGGAGCCGGCTTCGGCCACTCGAAACGTTCATGCTGCGCACTCCAAGCTGATCGGCCCGGCCCGGCCAGCGCCTTTGGTCGTCCCCGAACCGACCGCCGGTGCGGAACGTGCGGATCGCGTCCGAGCTATGGATTCTGGCGAAGCGGACGGTTCTTCCAATCGCGCAGCCCGGCCTTCCGCGTCCGAGTTGCTGGCAAAGGGCTCCTCCGCCCTGTTGGCGGGCCGGAAGGACTTGGCGCTGGCCCACTTCCGGGAAGCGATCGCTTTGGAGCCGCACGACCCGCAAATCCCGATCTCCGCTGCCGTCTCAGCGCTGCGGCACAACCACCCGGACGTGGCCGTCACCCTGCTGGAGCCGTCGCGGGAGGCCTTTGCCGATTCAGCGGCCATCCGTCGCATTCTCGGGACGGCCTACTATCGACTGGGGGACTACGAATCTTCCCAAGTTGCGCTCCAGCAAGCGCTTTCGTTGGACAAGTCGAGTGCCTTGTCGTACTTTTTAATGGGTTGCACGTTGGTCAAGCTCGGGCAGCCGGCAGTGGCCGAAACCCACTTCCGCCAAGCCCGGACCCTCGACCCAAGGTACGCGCTTGGGCGCTAGAGCGCCGGTCGATTGAGATCGATCGTCGTCCCGCTCCAAGAGCGGCCCGCAGCGTGCAACTGGAGCCGGCGGGCCGACCTCTTCCCGTTTCCCTCCCCGCGGCAGGTCGAATCCGGATCGGCCGATCCTTGCGGGCAGTAGGGAGTAGGGAGTAGGGAGTAGGGAGTAGGGAGAAGACTGATCTTGCTATGAAAGCCGACGGACTGCGGTCCGTGGGATCGACCTTCAGAACTTCGTCAAGACAACAAGCTCTCTCGCGTTTGCAGTGCAGAGAATGACAAACTCCAAGGACAAATGGCTCTTGGCCGCCGGCGTGTTGGGCCCGGCTTGCGTGTGCCTGATCGCCTGGCTGGCCGACGCGCTGATCGGTGGTGGCTCGTGGCCGGTACGTGTCGGCATGATGTGCGTCGGCATGCTGCCGGCCGGCGCGGCGTTGGCGCTCTTGTTGCATCGCGCGAAGGCCGACCGCCGAGTGGTCGAGGGGCATTTCGAGGCCCTTTGCCAGTTCGATCTCTGTGACCTCAGCCTCGACGACACCCAGGAAGTCCCTCCCCGCTTGCCGGCCGACAACCCCTGGCTTGATATTGCCGATCGTGTCCTGAAGACCTTTGAAGAATGCCGCCATCGGACGCGGGAACTGAAACACTCGCGAAGCGCGTGGGAAATCCGCTGCCAACGCGCCACCCGTGAATCCGAGCGTATCAAAACGATCCTCTCGGGCCTCACCGAGCCGGTCCTCGCCGTCGACGCCTTCGATGAGTTGATCCTGGCCAACACGGCCGGCAAGGGGTTGTTCAACCTCGACGCCGACGGCACCGAGAAGCGGTCGCTTGCCCAGTTGGTGGGCTGCGAACAGCTGGTCGACCTGCTCAAGAGCACGTGCCGACGCAAGGCCGCCACGAGCCGCTCGGAGGAGATCGAGATCGTCGACGAGAAGGGCAACTCGCGATGGTTTTGTGCGACGGTGTCGCAACTGCAGCCCCCCGCCGGCGAAGACGACCCGGCCGAGACCTCCGGCCGCGGCGCCGTGGCCGTGTTGCGCGACATCGGTCGGGAAAAGGTGCTGCAAAAGCGGAACGCGGAATTTGTTTCCTCGGTGAGCCACGAAATGAAGACGCCGTTGGCCGGCATCAAGGCCTACGTGGAACTCCTGGTCGACGGCGACGCCGAGGATGAAGAGACCCGCGAAGAATTCCTCAACGTCATCAACAGCCAGGCCGACCGCCTCCAGCGGCTGATCGACAACATGCTCAACCTGGCCCGCATCGAGGCCGGCGTGGTCAGCGTCGACAAGAAGAGCCGCTCGCTCAACGAACTCCTGGAAGAGGCCGCCGACGTGGTCCGGCCGGGCGCCGAAGCCAAGCGCATTGAGCTGACGAGCGAACTCAGCCAACTGTACCTGGGCGTTCTGGCCGATCGCGACATGCTCCTGCAATCGGCCATCAACCTGCTCTCCAACGCCGTCAAGTACACGCCCGAGGGCGGCCGTGTCACGCTCCGCAGCCGTTTGGCCGACAATGAAGTGGCGTTCGAAGTGGAAGACACCGGCGTGGGACTGAGCGAGGAGGATTCACGGCGCGTGTTCGAGAAGTTCTACCGGGTGAGCAAAGACAAGACCATGGCCTCGGGAACCGGGTTGGGACTCCCTTTGGCAAAGCACATCGTCGAGGACGTCCACGGCGGCCGCCTCTCGGTCGAAAGCACGGTAGGCGTCGGCAGCACGTTCTGCGTCGCCTTGCCCAACGCCGGACAAATGACGTGAGTTCCCTGGAAAAGGAGAGGCGATCATGCCTAAACGCGTTCTGCTCTGCGACGACGAGATCCACATCCTTCGGGCGGCGGAGTTCAAGCTGAAACGGGCCGGCTACGATGTCGAGACCGCCGGCGA
>JBDRTC010000441.1:0-7745 GCA_043824335.1 Planctomycetota bacterium
GGTACGGCGCGGCCGGGAGCGGAATCATCACGAACTGGACGAAGCGGCCCCGGGTTTTCAACTCTTGGGTGACGAGCCGGCGAATGGCATAGCCTTCCGGCCAGGGGCCGTTCTTCCGGTGATCCAGCGCGACGAGGTCCCCGGCGTCGCGGTACGTCTTGCCGTCGTCGCTTGCGAGCACGTGGATGACGACCGGCCAGGTGACGCCGGCGACCCCGGCTGCCGTGGTCACGGCCACTCCCGCGATCGGCTCGACGCGCCCGAGATCGACCGTGACCGTCGCGTACTGCACGTGTTGCCAGCCGACCGTGCCCTTCTGGGTCCAGAAGTAGTCGGTGGTCGACTGCCCGTCGGTCAGTTGGGTCGCGTCGCCGGGATCGGTGCAGAGGGAGTAGGTGGGGCTCGGCCAGAGCGTGTACTTCGCCCCCAGGGCGACGTTTTCCCCGGCCGCTTGCGGAGCAGTCGCTTCTGAACCGGCCGCAGCGACAACCAAAACAACCGATACGGCAAATGCTCCGGCCAACCCGGGCTTTGCTGGAAAACCCGTACGCTTGTCGCGGCCAGGGTGGCATGCCCTCGCGAAGCGTGGGCATGTGCCCGCCAAACATGGCGACGCACGCGACGCCATGCCACCCGGAGACAGGGTTTCCCGACAAAGCCAAGTACCTCTGCGCAGTCCAATCTGCCGGTTTGCGTCGCTCATCTGAAGGGTCCTCCCAAGATCCAAAAACGGCTTCCCTCGTGAAATCAACGTAGCAGCGCCGAATGGCGTGTGCAAATAATATGGAGAGTGCTACCCCGCAGGGTGGGGCGGTTGCGGGGACCCTTGTCATTTGCCCGGGGCAGTGTAGAGTTCAGAAAGGTGTCGACGCGCAACCTGTTGGGGAAGACCCGAGCCGATGAGCTTTCGCGTTCTCCTCGTCTACCCGCCCGCCTCGCAGAACGAGTCTGGGGCAGGGGACCTGGGCCGGGATTCGGATCGCCAGTTCATGCCGTACGGCGTGCTCACGATCGCCGCCGAGTTGCGTGCCCGGGGCTTCGAGGCCGACGTGGTCAATCTCGCCACCTCGACCCGCCGGGAGGCGATCGCCGCGATTCAAGACCGGCCGGCCGACCTGATCGGGCTGTCGTGCTACACGTTCCATCGGCACGCGACCGCCGCGCTCGGGGCCGAAATCAAGCGGCTCTTTCCCGAGTGTCACCTGAGCGTCGGCGGGCCGCATGTCTCGGCGTTGCCGCTGGAGTGGCTCGACCATTATCGGGCCTTCGATAGCGTGGTCGTGGGCGAGGGCGAAGCGACGGTGGTGGAGCTGGCCCAACGCCTCGATGCCGGCGAGCCGCTCGACGACGTGCCCGGCACGGCCTACCGCGCCGGCGATTCCGGCATGCTGGCGCCCCCCCGGCCGTTCCTTGCCGATCTCGACGCCCTGGCCAAGCCCTGGGAACATTTCGACTACGGCTTCCTGATCACCGCGCGGGGGTGCCCGGGCCAGTGTACGTTCTGCTCCTCGCCCAAGCTCTGGGGGCAGAAGATTCGCTTTCGCTCGGCCGAAAGCGTGCTCGAAGAGATCGAGGAGCTTGTGTGTGCCCGCGGGCATCGCTTCTTGAACGTCAAGGACGACACTTTCACCGCCGGCAAGAAGCGCGCGATTGCGATCTGCGAAGGGATCGTCGACCGGGGCCTGGTGTTTCGTTGGGTGTGCGACACCCGGGCCGATCGGGCCGGCCCCGAGGTGCTCGCCGCGATGCGCAAGGCAGGCTGCGTGAGGATTAACCTGGGAGTCGAGTCGGGCAGCCCTGAAATCCTCCGCAATCTCAAGAAGCGGGTCGACCCGGAGCAGGTTCTGAAGGCCACGGCCGACGCCCGGGAGCTGGGGCTGGACGTTCGGTTCTACTTAATCATGGGCAGTCGGGGCGAGACGCCGGCGACCCTCCGCCAGACGCTCGAGTTCGTCGACAAGGCCCGACCGACCACCGCCCTCTTCCACGGCCTCGCCCTGTACCCCGGCACGGAGGATTTCGAGTTCGCCCGGCGGCAGGGCCTGATTTCAGTGGAAGACTACTTCGACCCCGGCGCGCTGGGGCGAGAGTGCTTCAACCTGGGCGAGAACTCGCCGAGGATGACGCACGTGCTCAACGTCGCGGGAGGCAATCTGTTTGGCAACGAGCGGGTTCAGACGCCTTACACGACCGGGGAGCGCCAGCAGATCCTCGACCGACACCCGGACATGCTCCTCTCCTACACAGACCTGGCGACCCGCTACGCCCAAGAGTGGCGCCTCGACGACGCCGAACAGGTGCTCCGGCGCGCCCTGGAGCGCTGGGGCGACCAGGCGCCGGAGATCCTGCACTATCTCGCGTGCCTCAGCTTTGCCAGGAGAGATTTTTCGGCGGCGCAGGGGTATTTCCACCGCGCCCTGGAAGCGTCGCCGCAAGACACCTCGCTGCGACGCAGTTGGGTGACGATCCAAGCTGCTGGGCCGATGGACTTCCAGGAGCAGGGCCAAATGGCCCAGCATCTTCTGGCCAACCTTCGCTCCATGGAGTTCATCTACCTGCCCGACGGCGCCCGCCAGCTCACCCTGCCCCTGACGAATGCCGGCGCCTCGCCAAACGTTCCCCCCCTCATAGGAGAAGACCGATGATGTCGAACCCGAGTCGCGCCGGTTGGATTCCATTGTTTTTGCTCGCCTGCTTTGGTTTGCAGGACATCTCGGCCGAAGAGCTGGCCATTGATCTGTCGGCACAGGGGGTTGCCGAGGAGTGGGTGCTTTTGGACGACACGGCTTCGCTCGGAGACGGCGAGCTTGTCCTGGACGGGCGCCAACAGGCCTCGCGTGCTTTCTTCGCACCGTTTGAGTGGGAAGACGTGACGCTCCGCGCCAAGTTCATGGTGGAGACCGCCGAGAAGGGCGTGCTCGCCTGCGGCTTCGTCGTCCGGGCCGAAGACGCGGCCGACTACTACTACGTCCATTTCGATCGCACCCAGGCGATTCTCGTGCGGTCCGATGAGAACGTCTCGTGGAACGAAATCAAGCGGGTTGGCAGTCTGGCAAAACCGGCGGGCGAGTGGCACTCGGGCGAGCTTCAGGTCCAAGGCGACACGCTGAAGGTCTCTTTGAACGGGAAGCTACTTTACGAGGCGAAAGACAGCACGCTTCGGCGAGGGCGCATCGGGTTCTATGCCGGGCAGGGGCTCGCCCACGTGAAGGAGATCGTTGTCTCGGGCGAGGCGAAACCTGCCCGGGGCGAGTTGCGCATCCCTCCGCCGCGCTTCGTTCACGTTTGCCGGGACGCCGGCGCCGGCGGGTACGAGGCGTTTCCCGACGTCTGCCGGCTGAGCGACGGGCGTCTGATGTCGGTCTTCTACGCCGGCTACGGACACGTGGCCATGCCCAACGAGCAGTTGCCCAAGGGAGGACGCATCTCGTACTCGCTTTCGAGCGACGAAGGCCGCACCTGGAGCGAAGCGGAAGTGCTCTACGACGGCCCCGACGATGACCGCGATCCCTCGATCGCCGAGCTCAAGGACGGACGCCTGGTCTGCAATTTCTTCTCCTTGCGCAAAAGCGACGTCCCCGGAAAACCGTGGACCGGGCTGGGGAGTTGGATGGTGGTTTCCGAGGATCTCGGCAAAACCTGGTCGCCGCCGCGGCAGATTTTCGACTCCTGCTATTGCAGCGCGCCGATCCGGGAACTGTCCGACGGGCGGTTGATCCTTGGGGTCTATCGCGAAACGTCCGAGGGCGCCGCCGGCGCCGTGGGCATCAGCGACGACGGCGGAGAGACCTGGCGACTGGCCGAGATCGACAACGCCGGCCACCGGCTCGACGCGGAAACCGACGTCATCGAGCTGGCCGACGGGACCTTATATGCCGCCCAGCGTCCGGCCATGTGCTTTTCGATCTCCAAGGACCGCGGCGAAACCTGGAGCGTCTCGGAAATGATGGGCTTTCCGGGCCATTGTCCCTATTTTCTCCGCACCGTCGACGGCATCATCCTGCTGGCCCATCGCGTGCCGTCGACGAGCCTGCACTACAGCCTCGACGAGTGCAAGACCTGGAGCGAGAACGTGCTGGTCGACACGGTCGGCGGGGCCTACCCCTCGATGGTCAACCTCAAGGACGGCACCGTGCTCATCGTCTACTACGAGGAAGGGGCCGGATCGAGCATCCGCGCGAAGCGGCTCCGAGCCACCAAATCAGGAATCGAGTGGCTGACGTTGTGACAACCCGGTGGATTCTTTCGAGTGAAAGGTACGCACAATGACCAAGCCGAAACGACAGCTTGCTGCGATCGCCACGGGGGCTATGATACTTTCGGTCGTCGCCTGGCCGGCATTGCCGCCGGGTGGGGCTTGCCTGGCCGATACAACCTCGTCAAGGAGCGGGAAGATGAGTATCGAATGCAATCCGATCGGAAAAATGCCCGACGGGACCCAGGTCGATCAATACACCTTGACCAACGCCGGCGGGCTGAGGATCGGGATCATGACCTACGGGGCCACGCTGACGACCGTCGAGATGCCCGACCGCGACGGCAACCGGGACGTCGTCACCCTCTACCTCGATTCGCTCGACGGCTACCTGGGGGGGCACCCGTTCTTCGGATCGATTGCCGGCCGGTACGCCAACCGGATCGCCCGGGGGAAGTTTACGCTCGACGGCGTCGAGTACACGCTGGCCACCAACAACGGCCCGAACCATTTGCACGGCGGCCGCCGGGGCTTCGACAAAGCGGTGTGGAAGGCCGAGCCGCTCGACAGGGAGGGCTGCGTCGGCGTGACCTTCACGCACGTAAGCCCCGACGGCGATGAAGGCTACCCGGGCACGCTCACCTCGTCGGTCACCTACACCCTCACGGCCGACGACGAGCTGAAAATGGAGTACACGGCCAAGACCGACAAGCCGACCCACGTGAACCTCACCAATCACGCCTACTGGAACCTGGCCGGGGCCGGATCGGGCGACGTCTTGGAGCACCAGCTCTTGATCAACGCCGATCGGTATCTCCCGGTCGACGAGGGGCTCATTCCCCTGGGCGAGCCGGCCGCCGTCAAGGGAACGCCCATGGACTTCACGAAGCCGCACGCGATCGGGGCCCGCATCCTGCAAGTCGAAGGCGGATACGATCACTGCTACGTGCTCAACAAGACCGAAGGCGACGAGTTGACCTTGGCCGCCCGGGTCGTCGAGCCGAAAAGCGGCCGGGTGATGGAGGTCTACACGACGCAGCCGGGGGTCCAACTTTACACGGCAAACTTCCTCTCGGGCAGTCCAACCGTCGCCGGCAAGCCCTGCCAAAAGCATTTTGGCTTCTGCCTGGAGACCGAGCATTTTCCCGACTCGCCCAACCGTCCCGAGTATCCCTCCACCGTGCTGCGCCCCGGCGAGACTTACCACGAGGTGACCGTTCACAAGTTCAGTGTTCGGAAGTGACCGCCTGGAAGAGCCTGTTGAGATATAGTCCCCGATGTGGCGATTTAGCCTGTTGATCGCAGCGGCCGGCTCGATCTTGGCCGTGTTGTTCGGCGCCGAGGGCGCATTCGCGCAGAGTGGGCCGTCGGGTGCGGCGGAAGTGGTCGTCGCCACGGTCGGGAACGACGCGATTCTTGTGCGAGACATCGATCGGCTATTGAGCCAGGTTCTTCGGGAACAAGAGGTCGACCCGGCGGTCTTGCCCCTCTTTCAGGCGCAGACGCTCTCGGAGATCGTCGACCGGCGTCTGGTGCTGGCGTACGCTCGTCGCACAAAGTCCGCCCCAAACGAAGCGGACATCGACGTGGCGCTCGGCGAGTTTCGGGCGACGATCGCCCGGCAGCACCGGTCGCTCGATCAGTATCTCCAGGAACAGTCGATCACGGAAGCCGACCTCAGGCGGCAGATCGTTTGGAACCTGGCGTGGGAGAAGTATCGGAAGCGATTCGTCACCGAGGAGCGGCTGGCGTCGTACTTCGAGCACCATCGGCGGGAGTTCGACGGGACGGAAGTCTCCGTGAGTCACATCCTCTTGCGGCCCGCGGGCGGCGATCCGCAAACGATCGACGAGTTAACCAGGCACGCCCTGGCGATACGCGAGGAGATCGTTTCCGGCAAGGTCTCTTTCGCCGAGGCTGCCGAGAAGCATTCGGCCGGACCGAGCGGCAAGGAGGGAGGTTGCTTGGGCTTCATCGGACGGCGGGGGCCCATGGTCGAGTCGTTTTCCCGGGCGGCGTTTGCCCTGGAAGTGGGCCAGGTGAGCGAGCCGGTCGCCACGCGGTTCGGCGTACACCTGATCCGGTGCGACGAAATCAAACCCGGTAGCAGATCACTCCAGGATTCCCGCGAGGAACTCGAGCAAGCACTGGCCCGGGAGCTGCTCGACAAGCTGGCCCGGCTCGAAGAGCGGCACACGCCGGTCACGTTCACCGGCAAGTCGCCCCATTTCAAGCCGGGCGCGCGGGAGCTGGTCGTGCCCTGATCTTTGCGGATGGACTGCCGCCTCACTCGTCGAGCTTGATGACCGAGAGCGTGCAGGGCTTGTCGTACTGGGTGTTGAGGCCGCCGGGGACGGGCCAGTCCATGTTGGAGACGATCAGTTCACGGCCGCGGAGGAGGACTTCACACGGCTGGTCCATCCCGCCGTCCAGCCCGTCGGTCACTCCGTTTTGGGCCAGGGTTTCGACGGAGCCGTCGAGCGACACGACCTGGACGGCGTTGGACCTCGAGTCGGCCACGTAGATCTTGTCGGTGACCGGATCGAAGAAGAGCCCGTCGGCGCTTTTCATGAAGTCGGCCCGGGCGAAGATTTCGTTCGAGGTGACGTTCCCCTCGTTGTCGAACTGGAAGCGGTGTACCGTGCCGCCGGCGAAGTTGCCGACGTAGAGGTTCCCTTCCTTGTCGAAGGCCAGCCCGTCGGCGCCCAGGGGCAGCTCCTCGTCAAAAGTCTCCATCGTGCCGATCAAGTGGGGGTCTTCGGCAAAGGGAGTCGCCAGCACAACGATCGCGTCTTCGAGCTCGTCCAGCTTGAATCGGAACACGCCGCTTACGCACGGCTTGGCGTCGGGGTCCATTTGGGTCTCGCTCACGTAAAGGTACCCGTCGCGAATGATGAGCGCGTTGGCGACGGTGAAACCCTCGATCGCGGGAATGAGTTCCCGTGGCCGGCCGTCTTCCATTCCGATGCGCATCACCCGCGACTTTCGCTGGACTTCCTGCTGGAGGTCGCCGAAAAAGAGGTCGCCCGAGGGAGCCACGCAAATGCCCAGGGGCCCGATCGGTTTCCCCGTCTCCGGGTGATTTGGCAGCTCCATGAACACTTCCGCCTCGTTGTCGGGCGTGATTTTCATGAAGAGCGGCTGCTGGCTCTGGTCGTTGAAGTTGGGGACCGAGAGGATGATGTTGCCGTCGGGCAACAGGCACATCGCGTCGGCCGTGTTGCAGAGATCCAGCGGCAATTCGAGGAATAACTCCGATTTCTTCCGCGGCGTCTGTGCCTCCGTCTCCTCTGCCGCGGAGGGCTCTCCCGATACCTCTCCGGTCGGCGAGGGTTCTTCGGTGAGAGACAGCTCCATCGCCGGGCGGTCGGCGGTGGAATCGGGCGCCGACGAGGGACAGCCTGCCAGCGAGACAAGCCCGAGCATGCTGACGAGCACGAGGGAAACACGAACGAGAGTAACGGTCTTGAACATCGGACGACCTCCTTTGCTTCAGTCAACGGTCGATTGCGGGGTCTACTCGGGGACTGTCCCGATTTTCCCGCAGGGA
>JBDRTC010000442.1:0-9985 GCA_043824335.1 Planctomycetota bacterium
CGTACCATGCGCACCATCATGTCTGTACCTCCCTTTCAACAATTAGAAAAAGATGGGAAAACACGTTCAACCCAGGTGATCCGTGGGATCAGAAAACAGGGCCGTCGACTGTAGGCTACAACGAAGTGACGAGGATCGCAAGTCCCGTCACAGAGAAACCACCGGAAAAATCCATGACCACGCAAGTTGGTTGCCCGCACACGGCTAGAGCAGGGAAGCTCGCCCCCCCATAGAGGGGTACCTGGTTCCCCGGGGCCTCGGCCGGGTGGCATGCCCTCGCGAAGCGTGGACATGTGGGGCGGAAACATGGCGACGCAAGCGACGCCATGCCACCCGACGGCAACGTTTTCAGACAAAGCCTAGTTCTTTCGGATATAGCCAGACCACCATGCGAGGTGAATTATCGGGCCGCCGCCCCGGTGCTCCCTTCCGTGATCGTCAACAGCCGGTCCACGGCGATATCTTTCAGCACGTCCACTCCGCCGCCGAGCCAGCGGACTTCGATGCGGTCGATGTGGTCCTGTTTGCCGAGCCCGCAGTGCAAGCGGGTCCCCCAGTGGCTCTGATAACCGCGCCCGCTGTGCACTTCGTCGACCTGGCTGAGATCACCGGCGACGACCTTGACCTGGGCGCCAACGCCGTCGCGGTTCGTTTTCACCCCCCGAAGACGGATCTGGACCCAGTGGTTACCGGCGGGGGAATCATTTCGGAGGATGGTCGGCTCGCGTCGTGAATTGAGGACCACCGCGTCGACGTCGCCGTCGTTATCGAGGTCATCGAAGGCGGCGCCCCGGCTGCTCAATTCGACCGACAGGCCGTCGCCGCACTGGTCCGAAACGTTGACGAACTTTCCGTCGCCCGTGTTTGCCAGCAGGATATTCCGCACGTGATACGCCGAGGTGTCGTCGTAAAGGTGGATGTTGTCCTGCAGGTGCCCCTGGGCGATGAAGAGGTCGCGGTCGCCGTCGTTGTCGAAATCCACCAGCCCGGTCCCCCAGTTGACGTAGGGGAACGAGCCGTCGCCCGCGCCGGTCAGCGAAGTCACGTCAGCGAAGGTGCCGTCTCCGAGGTTCTTGTAGAGCACGGGCATCTGGCCCTGATACGAGGTCATGAAGAGGTCGAGCCAGCCGTCGTTGTCAAAATCTCCGCAGTCGACCCCCATGCTCCCAAGCTCCTCGCCGTAGGCGTTGTAGGCGGTTCCGGTCACCAGGCCCTCTTCCCGGAAGCTGCCCGCTTTGTCGTTGACGAAGAAGAAGTTCGCGTCGACGTCGTTGAGGACGAACACGTCGGTGTCGCCGTCCCGGTCGTAGTCGGTGCAAACCATTCCCATTCCCGAGCCGGCGTGTTGCCCCACGCCCGACTCGCTGCTGGCGTCGGTGAAGGTGCCGTCGCCGTTGTTGCGATAGAGGATATCGGGCTCAAAAGGATATCCCCGGGGGCTCACGTACTGGGGAAAGCCGTCGGGGCGGGGGACGAAGTGCGTGTCGTAGGTGAACGTCACGTAGTTGGCCACGTAGAGATCGAGGTCGCCGTCGGCGTCCATGTCGAGGAAGCAGGCGCCGGCGCCAAGCTTGTGTCCGCCCCCGACTCCGGCCCGGTCGGTTACGTCGGCAAACGTGCCGTCGCCGTTGTTTCGGTAGAGGACGTTGGGGCCGTAGTTGTTGACGAACAGGTCCTGGTCGCCGTCGTTGTCGTAATCGGCGGCCGCGACGCCGAGTCCGAAGCCCGGGTCGCCAACGCCGGCTTCGTCGGTCACGTCGACGAACCTCCATCCCCCTTCATTGCGATAAAGCGCGTTGCGGGGCGGTGGACCGTCGGTGTTCGCGCCTTTGAGCGGGGCCCCGTTGAGAAAGTAGAGGTCGACGAGGCCGTCGCCGTCGTAGTCAAACAGGGCCAGGCCGGCCGTGACCGTCTCCGGGATGTATCTGCGGCCGGAACTCCCGTCGGTGTGGATAAACGCGATCCGGGTCTCTTTGGTCACGTCGCGAAGTTGGATCGAACACCGCGGGCCCTCGAAAGTGGTCTCGCGCGGCGCCGGAGCGTCGCGGCGGGAACAGGAAGTGCCCGCCAAGGCCAGCGCCGCGGCCGCCATGAAAAGGGCAACTGCCAATCTCATCGCAATCAAGGGCGGAGTCCTCATTCGGCTTTGCCACCTTGGAGCAGCTCGCGGGCTTGCCGGTACTCCGGATTCGCGGGCTCGAGCTCGATAGCTCTTTCGATCGCCTCGCGGGCAGACGCAAGGTCTCCGACTCGCTGGCAGACCAGGCCCAACAGGAAGTAGTTCTTCGCCAAGGGCTCCAACTCGACGGCCTTCGCGGCCAACTCCTTCGCTTCCGAGAGCTTGCGGCCGAAAGTAAGGTGAACTCTCGCCAAGGCCGCATATCCACCGCCCAGATAGGGCATGAGTCGAATCGCCTCGTTCAGCGCCTTTTCGGCGGCGTCGAACTGGCCCTGCTCCGCGAGGAACACGCCCAACCTGAGCTGGACGCCGAGGTCGTCCGGGTTGGCCTGACTGGCGCGCAAGAGGACGTCTCGGGCCTCGTCGAGGCGGCCTTGCCGCTCATACAGCCAGGCCAGCACCAGGTAGCACTCCGGCTGGCTCGGGCAAAGCTCGACCGCGCGGAGCGACAGCTCTTCGGCCATCTCGACGTATCCGTGGGCAAGGTACGCCTTGCCGGCGGCCGTGTAGATTTCCGAGACCCTTCTTCGCACGCTTGGAAGGTCATCCCGCGCCTTCAGCCAGTCCCGGTGGGCTTGTTCGTCCGCCGCCTTGAGCTCCTTGAACTTCTCCATGTAGCGGCTGGATTCCGCCTTCTCGCCGAGCCCCGCACACGCCTTGGCCAGCCCGTAGTAGGCGGTCGTGTAGGCGGGGTCCATTTCGACGGCCGTTTCCAGGTGCTCCTTCGCCTTGTCGTGCTGCTTCAACTGCACGTAGATCTCGCCGAGCAGCACGAAGCTTGGAAGCGATCCGGGATACGCGGCGAGGTTTTCTTCGAGCACCTTGATCGCCTCCTCCGTTTCCCCCAAGTCGATCAGGGTTTGAGCCAGGTGCACCGACACCTGGGGTTCACTGGGGTTGAGCGCGTGGGCCTTTCGGAACGATTCGACGGCTTCCTCGTTCCTTCCACGGTCCCGGGCGACGATTCCAACCCAGTAGTGGGCCTCGGAAGAATTCGGGTCCAGTTCGAGGCATTGCTCCCAGCAGTTGAGGGCCTCGTCGCGCTTTCCGAACTTGTAGTAGAACCCGCCCAGCACGTCCCACGCTTCCACCCGGTCGCGAAGACGCTCGATCAGACCTTCCACGACCTCGGCCGCCTCCTCGACCAAGGCGGCGACTTCCGGGTCTGCGCCGGGCGCAATGTCAACGACGTTAATCTCGGGTCGCGACGGAGCGAGGAGAAAAGGGACGGCGATCCTGATCCCCACCGCAACGACGACCAAGGCCGCCAGGCCGCCCAGCAAGCGCCGCCGCCACGCGCGCGCTCGGTCCGGCCCGGATGGGGTGGCCGGCTCGTCAACGTTTTCCTGCGAAATCTTCCGGCTCCGCATCGTAAACGACCTGAGCTGACGTCATGCGCGAAGGGTGTGGGAGGGGAACAGTCCCATTTTCCCTGCGGGAAAATCGGGACAGTCCCCGAGTTATTCTCCGGCCGCCCCTTAACCACAGGTACAGACACTCCGGGGCGATCGCGCGAAAAAAAGCCCCTGGTTGCGCAAGGGGCATCCAGGGGCATTGTGTACTACGGGGGAAAGCCTACTCGACGGCCGCCGGCTAGAGCTTCTCCAGCATCGCCTTCGCTTTCGCCTTGACCGCGTCGGGATTGCCCAGCGAGCCGTTCAAGTCCGCGAAGTCCTTTTCCAGGGCGGCGCCCTTTTCCGCGTCGGCTGCTTTGACGGCCGCGATGTTGTCGGCGATCGTCTCCGACCCCGGGAACATCTCTCCCGATTCGGCCAGACTTCCCAGTTGGACCTTCAGTTCCTCCGCGGGTACTATTTCCCCTGCCCCCGGAGTGTCAATCGATCGCTGCTGGCTGCTTTGCGGGCATCCCACGGCGAGAACGAATCCCAACAACACGAGCGGCAATAGTCGTTTCCTAAACATGTCGGCCTGTACTCCTTTTCAAGAAAGCGGATCCTAGAAATCCCCAACCGGATTCCCCTCGTTCCTGCTCCCCAAGGATTGATAGGTGTCGAAGTCGATGGTCTCGGAGATGAATCGGACCGAGGCGTCCGTCAGGCTATGGTTCGCGCCGCCGGGATGGCGGCTGCGTGCGGCGATGAACGTATAGCCGGTGCTCCACTGCGAATCGGAGCAGTTCGGGTACCTCCAGTTCGGGGGCACAATCGGGGTGAACGGGCTTCCGTCGTCAACCCGGGGCTGCCAGTACCTTCTCCCGGCCGAACTCATGGTGGTACCGGTCATCCCCGCCTCGCAGATCGGCCCCCAGGTAGCCATCTCGGCTTGGGTCGGAAAGACATAGACGGGGGGGCGACCCCCCACTCTGTAAACGATGTCCCCCATGGAGAACTTTGAGCCGATGCCGTCGCCCAAGAGGATCTCGCCGATAAAGATCGTGCTGGACGTTCCATCGCGGACATCGCGTATCGCGGTCTCAGCGTCCCGTCGGAAAACGCCATTTTCCCTGGTGGTGCCTATGTTAAGCCACCCGGCGCCCGCAGAGACTTTGTAGTTGCAGTAGGCCGGGTAATTGGTGTCGGCGTACTTGGAATCCGACGGACACTGGTACGCACTGATCGGAGCAAGACGGAAGAGTTGATTGTTCGGATTGTCTTCCGGCGTGACACCCCAAGCGATTTTGTCGTAAATGGCGCCCTGCTCGACATAGGGCAGGATCATGGTCATCGCGGTGAAGCCTGTCCACCAAGAGTTGTTCCCCGAAGTGTAGTCTCCGCAACCACCGGGACCTCGCGTAGTGCATGCCTGATACGTCCACCGCGGGAAAGTCTTGTAGACATCGTGATAGTTGTGCATCGCCAGCGAGACTTGCTTCAGGTTGTTGATACACTGCGACCGCCGGGCCGCTTCCCGCGCCGCTTGCACGGCGGGCAACAACAGCGCGATCAAGATACCGATGATCGCAATGACAACCAAGAGTTCAACGAGTGTGAAACCTATTCGACGTGCAGCCATTTCTTGGCTCCTTCTGAAGAGTTGGAAAAACGATGGAAGAAGACCTTGTCACCCGGACAGTCGGCAGCATAAGACAACAAACGAACACTCATAAAATACAACGGAATCCCGGCCGCCACAAGCCCCTGGGGCGGAAAAACGGCCAAGAAAACGAGGAATCGGAAAAAGCCCCGCCACCAAGAAGCATCACCATATCGCTTATGATTGAAGCGCGGGCTTCTCCCCCATGCATGCATTGGGCGTGGACTCTCTTCCCCACAAGAGGGGGGACGAAAGCACTTCGACCCTCATCCGGCTTCTCGCCTACCACATGAGGGCAGAAGGTGCCCGCTCTCCCGGGTTATTCGTCGGTCTGCTGCGGGCGCCAGACTGAGGAGCATTCCGCTTCCCGCGAACCGTCTATTGCCCGGTCTCGGTGTGGCCTTCCGTGATGGTCAGGAGCCGGTCCGCCGCGACATTGTTCAAGACGTCCACGCCGCCGCCGATCCAGCGAACTTCGATCCGGTCGACGCGGTCCCGCTCACCTAAGCCGAAGTGAAGCCGCGTTCCGTAATGGCTTTGGTACCCGCGGCCACTGTGCACTTCGTCGACCTGGGCGAGATCGCCCGCTTCAACGGTGACTTGCGCTCCCACGCCGTCGCGGTTTGTCTTCACGCCCCGCAGGCGGATTTCGATCCAGTGGTTCTTGGAAAGACCGGAGTTCGATTCGTTTCTAAGAATCGTGGGCTCCCGCCGGGAATTGAGGATGACGGCGTCGACGTCGCCATCGTTATCCAGGTCATCGAAGGCGGCGCCGCGGCTGCTCAGCTTGACCGACAGGCCGTCGCCACACTCGTCCGAGACGTTGACGAACTTCCCGTCGCCCGTGTTCATCAGGAGGAGATTGCGGACGTTAAACGCAGTGGTATCGTCATGGAGTTCGACATTGTCCTTCAGGTGCCCGCAGGCGATGAAGAGGTCGCGATCTCCGTCGTTGTCGAAATCGACCAGGCCGGTTCCCCAGGTCACGTGGGGAAGCGAGCCCGTTCCCGCCCCGGTCTGGAACGTGACGTCCTCAAAAGAGCCATCGCCGAGGTTTCTGTAGAGCACCGGCAGTTCCGCTTGGTAGGAGGTCATGAAGAAATCGAGCCAGCCGTCGTTATCGTAATCCCCGCAGTCGGCCCCCATGCTTCCCAGATCCCGGCCACGATAGTCATACGCGACGCCGGCCACCAGCCCTACTTCCTCGAACTGTCCCGTGCCGTCGTTTTCGAAGAGGAAGTTTCCTGCCACGTCGTTGAGGACGAAAACATCCGTGTCGCCGTCGCGATCATAGTCGGCCGAGACCATGCCCATCCCCGTTCCCGCGTGCGTGCCCACTCCTGACTCCCTGCTGACGTCGGCGAAAGTGCCGTCGCCGTTGTTGCGGTAAAGGGTATCGGTTTCCGCGGGATACTGGAATGGACCTACGTACTCGGAACCTCGCTTGGTGGCGGCGACGTGCGTCTCGTATGTAAACTTGACATAGTTGGCCACGTAGAGGTCCAGATCGGCATCCTGGTCCATGTCAAGGAAACAGGCTCCTGCTCCGACCTTGTGGCCGTCGGCCACGCCTGCTTCCCTTGTGACGTCGCTGAAAGTTCCATCCCCGTTGTTTCGGTAAAGGACGTTGGGGCCGTAGTTGCTCACGTAGATATCCGGGTCTCCGTCGTTATCGTAGTCGCCGACCGCGACTCCCAACCCGAACCCCGTGTCCCCCACGCCCGCTTCCTCGGTCACGTCGACGAACTTCCAGACCCCCTCGTTGCGATACAAAGCGTTTCTGGGCGGCACGTCCACCTCGGTTCCCAAGAGGGGCGCTCCGTTGAGGAAGTAGACGTCCACGTCACCGTCCCCGTCGTAGTCAAAGAGCGCGAGACCCGCAGTTACGGTCTCCACGAGATAGCGTTGCCCGTTGCCGCCATCGGTGTGTGTGAACGTGACGCCCGTCTCGCTTGTCACGTCTCGTAGAAGGATGGGGGACCGCGCCGCTAGAGTTGCAGGTCTTGTCCCCTCCGAGGAGTTCGCGGCCGCGTGGCCGCGCAGCGAGCCTGGCTTTGAGGAGGGAATCTGGGAGGTGCAGGCGACCACAAACAGCAGGGCCGCCAGAGACGACGCGATATACGGATTTCGGAGACGGGCTGCCTGAAGAGTCATGTCATGGTTTCTCTCGGAGTGATTCCTGGATCCGCCTGTACTGCTCGTTGGAGGGGTCCAGTTCAATCGCCCGTTGGATTGCCGAAACCGCGCCAGCGTGGTCGCCATTTCTCTTGCACGCCGCGCTCAGAAGGACGTAGTTTGCGGGGGTCGGCGCCAACTCGACGGCCGTCCGGGCAAGATCCATCGCTTCCAGTAGCTTTCGATTGGATTCGAGATGGAGTCGCGCCAGTGCGAGATATCCCTCGGGACGCTTTGGCGCCAGTTCACTGACTTTCCTAAAGGCTCTCTCCGCTGCGTCGAATTGGTCCAACCGGGCATTGAGACCGCCGATCTGCATCTGGTAGGTCGCGTTTTCGGGCTCAATCTCTGCGAGCTGCCCCAGTATCTGAAGGGTTTCGGCCGTTCTATTCATCTGCCGATAGAGCGACACCAACGCGTTCCGGCATACGGTATCCCCGGAGGCGAGTCTCGCCGCTTTCAGCCAGTGCCCCTCCGCGTTTGGCACGTTTCCGTGCTTGCGGTAAACCTGACCGGCAGCCGTGTACACGTCGGCCACGGCTTGACGCACGAGAACCAAATCGCCAGACGTACGGGCCCCTTCGATTCGGGTCTTCCTATCGTGATCTGCCAACTCTTTGTACTTTTGCAGGTATACACTGGACTCATCCCGCTGCCCCAGTTTCGCGCAGGCTTTGGCAAGCCCGTAGTAAGCGTCGGCCAAGGCGGGGTCGAGCTCAATGGCAGCCTGGTGGTTCTCCTTCGCCTTTTCATACTCCTCCAACGAGTGATACGCTGCTCCGAGCCGAGAAAGCATCCCGGCGGTCTTGGGCAAGACCTTGGCGTCGTTTTCCAGGACGGCAACCGCCTCCTCGAATTTGCCCAAGCCCATCAGCGCGTCTGCCAACTGCTCGGCGGCACCGAGCAACGTGGAGTCAATCTCCAGCGCCCTGCGCGACAGGGCTGCCGCCTTTTCGTAATCCCCCGTTTTCAGGGCCACCGAGGCCATGCCATAGTAGGCGTCTGTGAAGTGGGGGTCCACCTGGAGGCACCTTTCCAGGCACTTCACCACCCCGGCGGTATCCCCGAACCTGTGATGCACCATCGCCATCACGCTGATCGCGTCCGGGTTGTCCGGAAAATCCCGCATGAGCTGGTCGGCGACCTCGGTCGCCTCACGTTTCAGGTCCTCAATCGCCGTTTCCCTCGCAGGGCCGGGCTCAGGAGCAGACCCCTCCGAAGCAACAGGTCGTTGCTCGTCCCCTTGGAGTTGTCCGTGCTCTGTTGATGTCTTGTGCGATTGCCGCTCTTCTTCCGGCGTTGGCCCGACCGTGGGCCACAAGGGCCGCAAAACGAAGAACCCTGCGACCCCGGCACAGAGGATTGCCGCGAGGACCGGGAGCCACCATTTTCGGCCGCGGCGCACAAGCGAAACTACCCCGGGCAAACCCGTGTCCTCCTTTCCAGCACTGCCGATCTTCGAGTCTTTATGCATGGCACGCCCTCTGAGCCGTTCCCTTTTGGCGACCGACCCGCCTCTGCTTGACCGTATTTGGCGTTTCCGACACTCCGCGAAACTGCGTTATCGTCTGTTTCGCACTCCAGAACGACGTGCGCCTGCGCTATTATTAGGGGGAGTGCTCGATCGGACAAGAAGCGTCCGGCCCTTGCATGCCGGGCCCCGCATCGGGCTTGGCGATGCCGGCGGGACCAGGGGAACGAACGGCCCGAGCGAGCGCGCGACACTTTGCCGGCGCAGGCGCGGAGGCCAACTCGGCCGCTACTTGGCCCAGGCCGAATTGCAGCCGCACCGCAGTAAGTACTGGCTCAACGCCAAAGAGAAAGACCCCGAGGTTTTCCGGCAACAAGTTGAGACGGTTTGCCAGACCTACCTGGAAGCTCCGGACCTGTATTTCCAGGAGAATACGCATACGGTTTCAGTGGACGAGATGCCCGGCATTCAGGCCCTGGAGCGAATTGCCAAGACGATCCCGATGCAGCCCGGCCAGCCCGTGCGGATCGAATACGAATATCAACGACATGGGACGTTGTGTCTGATCGGCAATTGGGACGTGGTGCTGGGGCAGATGATCGCGCCGACGATCCGCGTAACGCGCACTGAAGAAGACTTTGCCTGGCACATTCACCACACGATCGAGACGGACCCGGCGGCAGGTTGGGTGTTCGTCGTAGACAACTTGAACACCCACTGCAGCGAAATGCTGGTGCGTTACGTCGCTCGGCTGGAAGGGCTCGACGAGAATACGCTGGGCCGGAAAGGCAAGTCGGGTATCCTGAAATCGATGGCGACGCGACAAGCCTTTCTTTCCGACCGCCGTCATCGGATCCGGTTTGTTTATCTACCGAAGCACACGTCGTGGCTGAATCAGATCGAGATCGTGTTTGGGATCGTTGTACGACGCGTTGTACGACGCGGCAACTTCACGTCGTTGGCCGCCTTGAAGGAGCGTCTGTTGAATTTCATCGACTACTTCAACCGCACGTTTGCCAAACCCTTCCGTTGGACCTACACTGGGCGTCCAGTCACCACCAAGACGATCAAACGCCCTACAACGTGGAAGGAAAGCTGGGCAAGCCGCCAAGCAAATGGCCAAACTCTGGCGTTGGTGGGCTAACAATTGTGATTTGCGGCACTAG
>JBDRTC010000443.1:0-4507 GCA_043824335.1 Planctomycetota bacterium
CTCGTTTGGCCGCTGTCCGGTCGACGGCGAAGCATTCAGCCGTATCGTCGACCACCTGGATCTGAGCACCGGCAACCAGCCCACGGTGGTCAATCCCCGTACGACTCTCGACGACTCCTGGCCGTTTCCCGAGATTCGGCAGATGATCGCCGTTCCGCTGGCGGAAGGTCGGAACGTGTTCGGGTGGCTGGCCGCGTTCAACCACGTCTCCGGTGACGAGTTCGGCACGGTCGAGGCGAGTCTGCTCAATTCCGTGGGCGCCATCCTGGGCATCCACAGCGGCAACATCGAGTTGTACCGGCAGCAATCGGAACTCTTGGCCGGGATCGTCCGCGCCCTGACCTCCGCCGTCGATGCCAAAGACCCATACACCTGCGGCCACAGCGACCGGGTGGCTCGGATCGCCGTGCGGCTCGCCCAGGAGCTTGGTTGCGATCAGAAGATGGTCGACACGCTTTACCTCTCCGGGCTTCTGCACGACATCGGCAAGATCGGGATCGACGACAGCGTGCTCCGAAAGCCGGGGAGTCTGACCGACGAAGAGTACGAGCACATCAAGAAGCACGTGCGGATCGGGCACCGCATCCTCACCGACCTGAAGAAGCTCGACGAGGTCCTGCCGGTCGTGCTTCACCACCACGAGTCGTGGGACGGAGGGGGCTATCCGCGGCGTCTTGCCGGCAAGGACATTCCGTTCTCGGCTCGGATCGTCGCCGTGGCCGACGCCCTGGACGCCATGGGAAGCGACCGACCCTACCGGAAACGGCTCCCCGACGAAAAAATCGAGGCCATTTTCCGCTCCGGCGCCGCCAAACAATGGGACGCGGAGGTGGTCGACGCCTTTTTCCGCGCAGCGGACGATATCCGCCAGATCATGCAGAGCGACGAGGACCTCACCAAAGTCCGCACCGCCCCCGAGGCGTGATGTCGCCCACGGCCGGCCTACTCGATTTCCACGAGCGGCTCCACCTCGCCGTCTCGGCCGAATCGGGCGACAAGCATCTCGGTCGCCAGATTGTGCCCCAAGAGCGTGCGGTTGGCGCGCGGGGCCAAAGAGCGGTAGATCAGCCACTGCTCCTTGCCGACCATCACGCGATAGCCGACGGCCACCTCGGGCGGCTGAATCTTCAGGTTCTCGGCCACCGTCAATTGCCGCCAGGTGAACGGACGCGTCATGCGGCCGGCCCGGAGGTCGAAAAACAGCGGCGCCATCATCGCTCGGGCCCGCGCCTGCTGCCGAAGCTCGAGGCCCCGGTCCGTCTCGACGAGTTCGCCGGAACCGGTGGCCCCGCGCCATTCCGGAAGCGCCAAGGGCAGCCCCAACGCCAAGTGCCCTCGCCCTCTGAGAAAACCCTCCCGGCTCTCGCCGGCCGGATGGAATGATATCCCGTCGGCCAGGGGTAAAACCCCTCGGTACTCGAGGTCGGCCGGCCGGTCGCCGAGAATCGCATCGGCCAAGAGCAGGACATGGTCCTTCCGGGCCAAGAGCAGGTGACGCTGCACGCGAAGCCCCGCCTCGAATTCGAGCTCCAACTCCAGATAATCGGCGTCGTCGTCCGAAATCCAGCAGATCTCTTCCCAAGACGAATGGGGCTGGAGCCGCTCGCCGTCGCGCGAGACCTCCAGGTCCCAGGCACCCGACCAAAGGACCTCCTCCGCACACTCGAGCTCGAGCCGGACCGACTCGCCCGAGTAGGTGACGGCCAGCCGCGGCTCCTCAGGCTTCCACCCGGGACGCAGCACCGCCGCCTCGCCCCATTCCGAATGAGTGGCCGCTTTGGGGAGTGCGCTCTTGCTGCTGCGTGCTGCGTCGGCCCTCTTGCGCCCGGGGAGCACCAGTGCGGCGATCCGCCTGTCGTCTTCGTCGCTGGCCTGGCGCACCGCGGCGTCGAAGAGGTTTTTACACCACGCTCCGCCTGGCCCTCGGGAAAAGACGTGGGTGCCGTCGAAGCGCGTGAGTCTCAGGGCATGGCGGATCAGCCATTCATACTGCGTCTGGGCGGCGCCGTTCCAGCATCCCTTGGCCAACGCGTTGCCGATCGTCCGGCAGCGAGTCCAGCAGGCCAACAGGGGGCGCAAGAGCCCCAAGTGCCTGGCGTGCGGAAGCCCTTCGCCGTCGAGCACGTCGACCAGCCCGGCCGACAAGGCCCGCCGCGCTTCCCGACCCAGCTTGCGGCACGCCGAGATCTCGGGGAACAAGTACGCCAGGGCCAACGGCAACTCGCCGGCGAGCAGTTGGTGGCCCAGGAGATCTTCGTCCATCTCGATCCGGTCGGCCTCGGTCACGTCGCCCAGCAGATGTTCGAGGAGCTTCCACCACACCTCTGGCGGAAGATCGTCGGCCAGTCGCGGGAGGGCATGCCCCCATGCGAGGGTCTCGCACGGGTAGCCGGTATCCGGGGGAGCTTCCGTCACGCGGTCGAGCCAGGCGACCGCCTCCTCTTCCGGCAACCACCCGCCGGCGCCGCTGTTCCGGCCGGACCGGGCGAGTTGCTCGATCAGGCCCGGAGTGTCGCCTTTTTCCGCTCCCTCGGGCAAGCTCCAGGCCAGCGGGGAGGTCTTGCCGGGAAGGAGGTCCGATAGCGCCACGGGCCGGCTCCGCTTGGCCAAGTGCTTCGTCCAGGCCGACCAGCCCTTGGAATTCCGCCCCGATCGGTAGGCCTTGCGCACCGCGTCGGGCGCCGACTTGTGCCAGATCATCCGCAGGTAAAGGCCGGGGGAAGTGGAGAGAGGCTTCGAGAGGTTCGTCTGCCCGAGGAGGTTTACGTCCATGATGCATCGAGATCCTGCCGTGGGATTATTCGAGTGGTGGATTATAATTGGCGGTGCCGTGCGAATGCTTTTGGAGATTCTACGCGAGGCTCAACAATTATGGAACCACTTGCCGCGCTGAAGAAGACCCTTTGGACGGGTGTGCTCCTCTTGGCCGTTGTTTCGCTGAACGCTTGCCGCCCTGCCTCCGACGCGCCGAGCCGACCTTCGGCGCCCGAGGGGGTCGCGGCAAGCGGGAGAAGCGCCGGCGAGACGCCACCGGCGCTTCCGACGGAAACCAACGCGGAATCGGAGTCGGTAGACACACCCGATGCCCCTGTCGCCCCCGGCCGAGAATCGCTTGATCGTCCCATCGCCCCTTCGGCTCCGGAGCCTGGCCAGCCGGACCAATTGCAGGAGGACCAGCCCGCGGAGGCAACGGAAGCCGAAGAGCCGATGCAAACGGCCGATCTCCTCGAACCGCTCCCGCCTTCAGAACGGGAGTCGGCAAGCGAGCCGGAACCGTTGGTGCCGCTCGTCGACGACCCAGAGACTTTGGAGCGGCTCGACCCCAGCGATCCCGTCTGGTTCGATCGCAAACGTAAGCAGGTGGTGATGGTCGGCCGTGTGTGCCAGCGTCAAGCCCCGCTGGAACTGTTTGCCTGCGTCGAGGGTTCCAAGGAGCACGAAGCGGTGGTGGCGATCGGGGTGAAGCCCTACGTGGTCCACGCCGGGCTCCTGGCCGCCGGGGCCGAGCCGGGAAGTCCGGTCCGGTTCGTGCCCGAGTTCGCCCCGGCCGCCGGTCCCGAGATCGAGATCACCCTGCTCTGGGAGGACGAAGCCGGCGCCCGCCACCGCGCCAGGGCCCAGGATTGGGTGCGCGACGTCGGTGGGCTGTACACGATGTTCGAAGGCGTTGTCGCCAACCCGTTCGACGACGAGCTGAACGTGGGCGACCAGGTCGACGCCTCGAAGGACATGGAGCAGACCTGGGTGTTTGCCGGGAGCCAGTTTGTCGAAAACGACCAGACGGGCGAGCGGTTCTATCAGGCCGACGCGGAGGGCGACCTGATCTGTGTGTCGAACTTTCCCAGCGCGGTGCTCGACGTGCCCATCCGCAGCAGCGACTCGAACGCGTCGCTCTTGTTCGAGGCCTTCACCGAGCGGATCCCCCCCCTGGGGACGCCCGTGACGCTCCTCCTGAGGCCGAAACTCGAGAAAGCGATCGACGACGTCACTCCACCACCCGATTGACGTAGAACACTACTTCCAGCCCAGTTGTCCTGATCGGCGCAAGAAGTCCGGCGACTCAAGTAGGGAAAGACAGCGAAGGGAGGGAAGCATGCTCGGGCAGGCAAGGAGGCGATTAACAGTCTTGAGGAGGTTCTCCATGACAATCGGCTTGCGGATGAAGGAGGTCCTCAACAATCTTGATGAGGTCCCCCATGGCAACCGGCTTGCGGATGAAGGAGTTCACGCCAACCTCTATGGCCCACCGTTTGTGCAGCTCCCCTTCGTAGGCGGTGAGCATGATCACTGGCACACGGGTCCGGTGGGTCAGCCGCAGCCGCTCCAACACCAGGAGCCCGCTCAGTTTGGGCATCATCCCGTCGAGGATCACCAGGTCGGGGCCCTCCCGATCGGCCATGTCCAGGCCTTGCTTTCCGTCCCGGGCGATGAGAATCTCGAAGCCCTTCGCCTCCAAGGCGATCCGCATCGTCTCGACGATCTCATAATCGTCGTCGACCAGCAAGAT
>JBDRTC010000444.1:0-7767 GCA_043824335.1 Planctomycetota bacterium
CCAGCACCGTGCTGACCGTGCCGCCCTGGAAGAAGATGATGCCGAGCGCCCAAGCGACGAGCTTTGCGGTTTTCGGCCCGCGGACGAACTTTCGGGTCATCAGGTCGGCGAACGCCTGTGCGGCGCCCGTGCGGCTCCACACGCCCAAGAGTCCGCCCAAAAGCCAGAGGTATAAGAGCAACACGCCGGCGGCGTCGACGGTGGCGAAGTTCTTGACGAACACCGCGTCGGTGATGTCGTATCGGCCCAGCAGGAACGCGCCGACGACGATCCCTCCGAAGAGCGATATCAGCGGCTCCCGGGTCATCCAGCAGAGGCCCACGGCCGCGGCGGCCGGCAAGAGCGACCAGAATCCCCAATGGCACTTGGCTTCCAGCTTGAAGTAGAGCTTTGTCGACTTGCCGCCAACCTCGCGGGTTTCCCACACGTACTGCTCCGTCAACTTGGGGGAGCCGCCCTCGGCGTTGAGCCCGGCGATACGAACCTCGCTCAGCTCGGACGCTCCGATCGGCACGAGGTCGTCGATGTAGGCGCGATCGTCCTTGAACGTGTAGAAGAGCTTGCCGTCGTCGTCCTCGGCAACGTCGAGATTGATCTTCTCGACGGTCCACGTCGGCGCAACGTACTCGCCCACCACCAAGCCCGCTGCCAGGGCGACGAGAAAGAAAACCAGCGACGGCCTGAGGCATCGCCGCAAGGCGGCCGGCAGCGGAGAGGGCGTTGTGCCCGGATCGCCTGATTCAGTCACGACTCACTTTCTACTTCAACGTGGCAGACTCGACGACTGCAAGCAACCTTTCCCCTATTCCCGGATCAAATCTCGGACCGTCATCCCGGAGGGAATCATCGGCAGCACGTGCTCCTGGTAGGGGACCGCGATGTCCAGGAGGAACAGCCCGGGCGTCTCGATCATCTCCTTCAGGGCGTCGGCCAGCTCCGATTTCTTCTGGACGTGGCGGGCGGGCCAACCGAACCCGGCGGCGATGGCCACGAAGTCGGGATAGCGCACCTCGGGACCAATCCCCTTGCCTCGGCCGGTCGCCTCGGGATGATCGATCGGGCCCAGGTAGGTGTGGGCCCGGTTCGACGCATGGAACCGGTCTTCCCACTGCACCACCATGCCCAGGTGTTGGTTGTTCAGGAGCATCACCTTGACGGGGATTTTTTCGCAGTAGCAGGTGGCCAGCTCCTGGATGTTCATCAGCAGGCTGCCGTCGCCGTCGATGTCGATCACCAGCGTGTCGGGGTTCGCCACCTTGGCCCCCATGGCCGCCGGCAGACCGAACCCCATCGTCCCCAGCCCGGAACTGGAAAGGAAAGTCCGCGGGCGGCTGTACTTGTAGAATTGGGCTGCCCACATCTGGTGCTGGCCCACGCCCGTGGTGATGATCGTATCCCGGTCCTTGGTCAGCTTCCAAAGCTCCTCGATGGCGTGCTGCGGCAGGACGGCGTCGGACTTCGTGTCGTAGCTGAACGGCTCATCCCGTTTCCACACGGCGACCTTCCGCTGCCACTCGACGAGATCCGCGGGCGGCTCGACGATCTTGTTCAGCTCCGAAAGGGCATACTTCACGTCGCTGACGACCGGGATATCGGCCTCCTTGACCTTGTTGATTTCCGAGGGATCAATCTCGACGTGCACGATCCGGCCGTGCTTGACGAACTCCGAGACCTTGCCGGTCACGCGATCGTCGAACCGCACGCCCAAGGCCAGGAGCAGGTCGGCGTTGTCGACCGCGTAATTGGAGTAGACACTGCCGTGCATGCCGAGCATGTCGAGCGAGAGCGGATGATCGCCGGGGAAGCCGCCCAGGCCCTTGAGCGTCATCGCCACGGGGATGCCGGTCTTCTCGACCAGCTCGTACAGCTCCTCGGCGGCCTCGGCCGAAACGATTCCTCCTCCGGCGTAAATCACCGGCCGCCTCGACCGCTTAATGGCCTCGGCGATCGTCTCAATCTCCTCGCGCCTCGCCCGAGGGCTCTCTCCGCTGTAGCCGGGCAGGTCCATGGGCTGGTCGTAGTCGGGCACGACCTGGGCCACCTGGACGTTCTTCGGCAGATCGATCAACACCGGTCCGTGACGCCCGGTGGTGGCCACGTGAAACGCCTCGCGGACGATCCGGGCCAGGTCGTTGGGGTCGGTGACCAGGTAGTGATGCTTGGTCACGCTCCGGCAGACCTCGACGATGGGCGTCTCCTGGAAGGCGTCGGTCCCGATCACAGGCGTGCCAACCTGGCCTGTCAGCGCGATGAGGGGCACGCTGTCGAGCTTGGCGTCGGCGATCGCGGTGACCAGGTTCGTGGCCCCGGGCCCGCTCGTGGCGCAGCACACCCCCACCTTGCCGGTGGATCGAGCATATCCCTGCGCCCCGAATCCGCCCCCCTGTTCGTGGCGCGGCAGGACCACGCGGATCTTGTCGCGGAAGCGAGTCAGGGCCTGGTGAATCGGCATGCTCGTGCCGCCGGGATAGGCAAAAACCGTGTCCACGCCGTGATTGACCAGCGTCTGGACGACGACATCGGCCCCACTGGTGGGCTGCGGGGTGACTTGCTGGTCGGGGCTGGGCGTCTCACGATTCGCTGCGGTCGCCACGGACGTTACCTCCTCAATTTCGTAATCTCTTCTGCCCGCGACGGGAGGGACAGGAAGACTGGTTCCCCCGAATTGGTGGGGCCCGCGCTAGGCCGAATATTTTAGGATATGCCCCAATCGCGCCCTTTTCAACCCGGCTGGCTCTGACCGGCCCCCATCGGCGGAGTATAAAGCCGCTGCGGTGTCCAATCTCCGTTGACGCGGAGGGCCGTCTCGGGGATACTCCCGCGGTGTCTGGTGGAGTGGCTTGCTTTCCTGGTTGGCCCTTCTTCCCTAAGTTATTGCTGCCAAAGAGGTTGTGTTGTGCCGGTTCGTGACGTGGGCGATCTTCGCCAGTACTGTCTGGACGTAGCCAGGCGGGCCAAGCGGGCGGCGGCCGAACTGGCCGTGGTTACTGGGGCCCAGAAACAGGACTGGCTCCGCCAAAGCGCCCGGCTCTTGCGGGAGCGGATGGCGGCCCTGGAGGAGGCAAACCGCGCCGACCTGGCGGCCGCCCCAGGCTATGGGCTGACCGACGCCCAGGTGGATCGTCTGCGATTGACCCCGGATGGCATCGAGTCGATCGCGGTGGCGTTGGAAGAGGTGGCCCTGCTGCCGGAGCCGGTGGGGGAGGTGATCGAGTCGTCGATCCGGCCCAACGGTTTGGAGGTGCTGAAGGTCCGCGTGCCGCTGGGGGTGATCTTCTTCATTTACGAGTCGCGACCGAACGTGACGGCCGACGCGGCGGCGCTCTGCGTGAAGAGCGGCAACGCGGTGATCCTCCGGGGCGGGAAGGAGGCGGCGCATTCGAGTGGGGCGATCGCCCAAATCCTGGCCGAGGCGGCCACGGAGGCGGGGCTCCCCGCCGACGCCGTGCAACTGGTCGCCACCTTGGACCGTGACGCGGTGGGCCACTTCCTGAACCTGCCGGAGTACATCAGCGTGGCCATTCCCCGCGGCGGCGAGGGGCTTATTCGCCGCGTGGCCGCCGAGGCGAAGATGCCGGTCATCAAGCACTACGCCGGCAACTGCCACGTGTATTTGGACAAGTCGGCCGATCCTGAAATGGCCGAGCGCCTGGTGGTCAACTCCAAGTGCCAGCGTCTGGGCGTGTGCAACGCGGCCGAGTCGCTGGTCGTCCATGCCGGGGCGGCTGCCGCGCTTCTGCCGCGGATCGGCAAGGCCCTCGGAGAGCGGGGCATCGAGATCCGCGGCGACCGCCGCACGCGCCAGTTGTTGCCGGAGGCCAAGGAAGCGACCGAGGACGACTACGGCCGGGAGTACCTCGGTCCGGTGATCTCGGTGAAGGTGGTCGATTCGCTGGACGAGGCGATCGGGCACATCAACCGGTACAGCTCGCAGCACACGGAGACGATCGTCACGGGCGACCTCGACGCCGCCCGGCAGTTTACCGCCCGGGTCGACAGCTCGGCCGTGATCGTGAATGCCAGCACGCGGTTCAACGACGGCGGCCAGTTCGGCCTGGGGGCCGAAATCGGCATCAGCACCGACAAGTTCCACGCGCGCGGGCCTTGCGGGCTCAAGGAGCTGACCAGCTACAAATACGTGGTTTACGGCAGCGGGCAGACGCGGGATTGAACGGAATGCGGCGTCCCATGGAGAGGGTCGTTTCATGAGCCAAGACACGGACGTACTCAGCCAGGAGGAAGTGGAGGGCTTGCTCAGTGCGATGTCCGGCGGCGAGCCGGCGGCCCCTCCCCCTTCCAAGCCGGTCGAGCAGGCGAGCGTTGCCACGTCGCTGAAGCCCCGCGAGAAAGTCGCCCCGTACGACTTCAAACGTCCGGAACGCGTGGGCAAGGAGCAGATCCGGGCGTTGCAGACGCTGCACGAGGGGTTTGGGCGAAACTTCGCCGCGGGCCTGTCGGCGATGCTTCGCAGCATGGTCGAGGTGAAGCTGGCCGGCGTCGACCAGCTTACCTTCAGCGAATTCATCTTCAGCCTGGAGAACCCCACCTGCTTCAACCTGCTCACCGCCGAGCCGCTGGAAGGGAATCTGATCCTGGAGATCAACCCGTCGATCCTCTACCCGATCATCGACCGGCTCTTGGGCGGAGGCCGCGAGGGCGGACCACTCGCCCGCCGGCCGCTGACCGAGATCGAGCTCAGACTGGTCTCCCGCATTAACGATCTCTTTCTCCGAGAGTTGAAAAAGGCCTGGAGCAACGTGCTGGAGCTGGACCCGAAAGTGGATCGGGTGGAGAGCAACCCTCAGTTGGTGCAGATCGTGCCGCCGAACGAGGTCGTGGTGCTGATCAGCTTCGACGTCGCCCTGGGCGAGGTCCGCGGCATGGTGAATCTTTGCATCCCGTACAACTCGATCGAGCGCATTAGCGGGAAGCTCTCGGCCAATAGCTGGGTGGCCTACGGCCGCCGCGAGGCCACGCCCGAGAGCATCGCGCGGATCACCCGGAACCTGCGCAGCGCGATGGTCGAGCTGAAGGTCCGCCTGGCGCAAACGCGGATCACCACGGGCGAATTGATCGGTCTTAGGGTGGGCGACGTGATCACCACGGAGAAGGACGTGCGCAACCCGCTCCTGGTCACCGTGGAAGACATCCCCAAGTTCCGCGCCGCCCCCGGGGCCTACAAAGCCCGCAAGGCGATCCGCATCGAAGAGATCATTGCCGACCCCTCCGACGCCATAGGCGATTGACGCCGGAGGCCAGGTCACGGATAATTGGGGTGGACGGAGACCGGCTGATCGGTCTCTGACGTTCCTGAGGAATGCCTCCCATGGCCCACGCCACGGAACCTGCCGTGAGCACCTGGACCGCCGCCGATCTGGCGGAACGGTTCGGCGCGATTCCCCTTTACCGCGTACAGCGGCATGCCCCCGCGCTGGGCGCCGCCACGGAAGCCGACGTGATCGAGATCCACGATCGCGAAGGCCGGCTCTACGAACTGGTCGACGGCGTGCTGATGGAGAAGACCGTGGGCACCTATGAATCGTATTTGGCGCTCTTGCTCGGGCAGTTGTTGGGAGTTTACGTCCGGGAGAATCATCTCGGCATCGTGCTCGGGGCCGACGGCATCATTCGGCTCGCCCCCGGGCTGGTGCGAATTCCCGATGTCTCCTTCATCTCGTGGGAGCGGCTGCCCGGCCGAAAGGTTCCCCGCGAGCCGATCGCCGACCTGTCGCCCGATTTGGCCGTCGAGGTGATCAGCAAGGGAAACACGCGGGAGGAGATGGAGCGAAAGCTGGCCGATTATTTCGCGGCCCAAGTCCGCCAGGTCTGGTACGTTCACCACACGCCGCGCCGGGAAGTGCGGGTGTATATTGCGCCGGAAGAGTTCGCCGTGTTGGGCGAGGAAGACACGCTCGACGGCGGCGACGTGCTGCCCGGCTTCACGCTGGCCCTGAAAGGCTTCTTTGCCGAGCCGGGGCAGGCCGCCGAATCCTGACGGTTTCGCAGCCCCCTATGGACCGGCCGCACGTCGCCCGTAGTGTTCGGCGCACTCCGCTTCCCGGCCGCGGACGATGCGCCGATCTCGCAGGGCGCCGTACCGGCCCGTGACCACGGTCCACTGGCCGTGACCGCCGGGATCGTCGCGGGAGATGACGACCCAGTCGCGCATGGTGCCCAGTTCGTGGGCGCGTGCGGTGTTCGAGTAGAGCGCCGGGTAGTGGCGGTCGCCGCGGTCGGCGTCGAGCACCGGGAGCCACGCCTCGAAGGTCGGATTGAAACGCCGCGGCGCGATCCGAGGAAGACGATCCAACTCCGCCATCAGCCGATACTCGCGGTCGACGTCGAGCAACTCGCCTACCGGCGGATCGCCGGGCAACACGCTTCTTGCGGGCAATTCCGCTCGCCGACGGCGCCGGAAGCGTCCGGCCAGCGATTCCCGGACCGCTCGAACCCGCTTCGCTCCCATGCCGGGCACCCGGGCCAAACGGCCGTCGCTGGCGGCGGCCTCCAACTCAGCGAGGGTCTCGATGCCGAGTTCGTCATGAATTTGCCGTGCCAGCCCCGGACCGATATCGGGCACCGTGGCGAAGAGCTTTTCCGGTGCGTTGTTGCCCCGCAACTTGTCAAGCAATGAAGACCGGCCCGTCTCGACGAGCTGCTCGATCGTGTGGGCCAGCGAGCGGCCGATTCCCGCCAGACGCTCCAGTCCCGCTATGTCCTCGCGTTGGAGAATCTCGGCGACGGGTCGATTCAGCTCGCGGAGCGTTTGCGCCCCCGTCCGATAAGCCCGCACCCGAAAGGGATTCGCCCCTTGGCCTTCCAAGAGGCCCGCGATCTCATCCAGGGAGCGAGCGATCTGGGCGTTGTCCAAAGCCGACGAGCTACGCCCGCTCGCGGCGGCCGTTTCCGGAAACGGCAAGCAAAGCTGGTTCTGTGCCGGGTTCGACTTCATCCGGCAACTCCTTGTGATCTGCCAACGCTTCTCCCGCTCTGGAATTGTATACGTTTGAACAGGTGCCGGCAAGGTGCCGCCTCGGCGGCGTGGCCGCGCAGGCGACGCCGGCCTGCCACCCACGAACCTGATCTTGACAGACCATTAGCGTCCCAGCAGGTTCACCGCCCGAACGGTCCGCGTCCGCTCGTCGATCTCCGGGGGCAGATGGCCTTTGAACCAGGCCTTGGCGCGGTAGGTGAACTCGTCGCCGCTGGGGAGGAAGGCGAGGGGCGGGTAGTGAGAGGCGATGGGGTCGTTGCCCCGAGTGGTCGTGTGCCGGTTTTCGTGGCAGCCGACGCACGATTTCGTCTCGCCCGGGCGGGGATAGATCCAGGTCAGCTGATTGCCGACCACGCGGCGGTCGCTGTCGAGCACCTGGTGGTGGATGAGCCGGTCGGCGGGCACCTCGACGTAGAAGGAGCCGTCGGGCGCCAGGGGCGCAGTGCCCAGCACCCGGGCGAACGTGCCGCCGTGGTTCTTCCAGACCTCCCAATCGTTGGTGTGCGTGCTGTGACGCGCCACCACTGGCACTCCTTCTATCAAGCGGACGAACCGGCCCCGCACGGGCACGTCCTTCTCCTGGCTCGCGAAGACCGAGGAGCAAAGAAAGCGGCCGCTGTACGCCTGCGACCGCGTCATGACCGGCCGGGCCGCCGGGCGCCGGCGAGCCATCACGGGCCTTGGCTCAAAGTCGGCCGCGGCCGGGTCGTTATATACCAGTTCCAGCGCGCCGGTCTCGGGATCCAGGAGGTAGAGGCCCAGGTCGACCTTTT
>JBDRTC010000445.1:0-5755 GCA_043824335.1 Planctomycetota bacterium
GCTGTCTTGTCCAGCAGTGCCGTGAGGAATCTTCCAAAAATCACTGCTGGACAAGCCAGCAGTGGCACCAGAATCACAACACAACAAAACACAAGAACTAACAAACCCCGAACACGTAGTCGGCTGGCGCGATGAGAACGAAATCGGTATAATTGAATACGTAGGCGCCGGCCCGTACAGTGAGCGGGCACGGAGCCTGTGAATCCGGTTCTTTTCGGGAAACCGACGCCATGAACAGAGTGATACTCGATGAACCCGCGCGGGCGAAGCTCCGCGGCGTTGATGAGGTGGAGCTTTGCGACGAGTCAGGCCGGCCGCTCGGGCATTTTCTTTCCGAAGAGTTGTACCGTCGCCTGTTGTTCGACTGGGCCAATGCACAGATCAGCGATGAGGAGCTCCAGCGGCGTCGACGGCAGCCGGGTGGCCGGGCTCTGGCGGACATCTGGGCCCGCCTGCAAAACGCATGAATCATGCGGTCGTCTGGAAACCGGTAGCCGAGGACGACCAAGACCGCGTCGTTTCCGTGCTCCGCGTGTGGCGCGTCACCTGACTGTTGGCATCTTCCTTCTCTTCTTTCCCCCGATCGTTCGGTACTACAGTGCAGAGTTACACGACGGTTTGGACAGAAATTGTCCTGCACATGATAGTTGCGTTTTTCACTGTTCTTTCGTTTAGCCGCCGGGCTTGCCCGGCGGGCCCACAGACGGTTTCTGCTGCGATCCTCCGGCGGGCAAGCCCGCCGGCTAAACAGTCGAGCATGTGGGACCCTGCGTTGTAGTAATAGGAGGATCGAGCCATGGGTAGTCGTATGTTGATCTTGCGTACTCTCTTGCTGTTGATCTGTGCGTTTCACGTGGTCGTGGGCGTGGGGGTGAACGTCTCGCCCGAGTTTCCCAAGCTGATGGCGACCTATTACGGCGCCACGGGCGTCGATTGGACCGGGCAGTTCGTTTACATGCTCCGGCCGCTGGGGGCCTTCATGTTCGTGATGGGGCTTTTGGCGGCCGTCGCGGCCATGAACCCGATCAAGCACCGGGCGATCTGCTACGGTTTCTCGGCCTTGTTCATCATCCGCGGATTGCAGCGAATCGTCTTCCAGGACGACATTCAGGCGGCGTTCGGTATCGCCCCCGGCCGCAACACGATCAACATGGCCTTCTTCATCGGCCTAGGGGTCGTGCTGCTCATCTTCCACGCTCTGGCCGCCATGCAGAGCCGCAAAGCGGCCAAGAGCAAATAGGTGTTATGCGGAAATCCAGGTGCACCATGAAGATCCAGTTGCTCTCACCGGCAGGCGGCATTCACCGCGGGCGTGGCGGCATTTTCAAGACCTCGCTCCGCTACGCCCCGCTCACCCTGACCACGCTGGCCGCCCTGGTGCCCGAGGAGCTGGACGCGGAAGTCACGATTCAGGACGAAGGCGTCGAGCCGCTGGACTTCGATTTCGAGGCCGACCTGGTGGGCATCACCGCCATCACCGGGACCGCGCTTCGCGCTTACGAGATAGCCGACCGGCTGCGCGCCGGCGGGCACGTGGTCGTGCTCGGGGGAGTGCACCCCACGCTGCTCCCCGACGAGGCGGCCAGGCACGCCGACGCCGTCGTGGTCGGCTACGCCGAGGACTGCTGGCCGCGGCTGGTGCGGGATTTCGCCTCCGGCTCGCTTCGGCCCCGCTACGACATGCCCGAGCGGCCCACGCTCGATCGCCTTCCCATCGCCCGGCGCGACCTGCTCAAGCGGCGGCGATACACCACGGTCAACACGGTCGAGGCCGTGCGAGGGTGTCCGCACCAATGCGCCTTCTGTGCGGTGCCGGCGGCCTGGCCGGGGATCTACCTGAAGCGGCCGATCGAAGAGGTGGTTGCCGAGATCGCCACCTTCGAGGGAAAGACCGTGCTCTTCATCGATCTGAGCCCGACCGAGGACGTCGCCTACGCCAAGGCCCTCTATCGGGCGATGATCCCGCTCGAGAAGCGTTGGGTCGGGCTGGCGACTACCCGGATCGCCGAGGATCGCGAGCTTCTCCGCCTGGCGGCCGCTAGCGGGTGCCGGGGATTGTTGATCGGATTCGAGGCCGTCTGCCAGGAGACGCTCGACGAGTCGAACAAGTCGTTTCATTCGGCCGGCGGTTACGCCGACGTCGTCAAGCGGCTCCACGATCACGGCATCGGGATCCAAGGCTGTTTCGTGTTCGGATTCGACCACGACGACCCGAGCGTGTTCGAGCGCACCGTCGAGTTCGTCGACAAGGTGAAGATCGATCTTCCCCGGTACGCGGCCGTCACGCCGTTCCCCGGCACGGCCCTTTACCGGAAGCTGGAGTCGGAGGGCCGGCTGCTGCACAAGAATTGGAGCCTTTACGACGTGGAGCACGTCGTGTTTCAGCCCCGCAACATGAGTCCCGAGCAATTGCAGGAGGGGCTCCAGTGGTCGTGGCAAGAGAGCTACGGCTGGCGTTCTTTTTTCGGCCGGATGACGGCCGCGGAGTGGTCGGGCCTGCCGCTCTGGATTTCGCTGAACCTTGGTTATCGCTATTTCGCCCGGCATCTCCGCGAGAAGGCCGGGAGCGTGTATCGTGATCCGGCGTTTGCCGGTGCGCTGGCCCGGGCAAGCGCCGCGGGCGTGGATTTCGTCACCCATAATTCGTAAACAGTGTTCGAGAAGCTCCGATCCGTCATGCACGTCACGCTGATCTATCCGTCGGTCGGCCGTAAAGGCCAGACGCCCTACGTCAGGGCGTGGCAGATGGAGCCGTTGTCGATGGCGTGGCTTGCCGGGCTGACGCCGCCGGACGTCGAGGTCGCTTTCCACGACGACCGGATGGAGCCGATTCCCTTCGACGACCCCACCGATCTGGCGGCCATCAGCATCGAGACGTTCACGGCACTGCGAGGCTACCGGATCGCCCGGCGGTTCCGCGCCCGGGGCGTGCCCGTCGTCTTGGGTGGATATCACGCCACGCTCGTTCCGGAGGAAGCCGTCGAGGAGGCCGACGCGGTCGTCATTGGCGCCGCCGAGCCGGTTTGGGGCCAGGTCCTCGCAGACGCCCGGCGCGGCCGCCTTCAGCCCGTCTACCAGGGCGGCGACGACTATTCGCTCGGCGGCATCCGGCCGCGCCGCGAGATCTTCGAGGGCAAGCACTATCTGAAGATCAACCTGGTGGAATACGCGCGGGGGTGCAACCGCCGCTGCGAGTTCTGCTCGATCTCGGCCTTCCACGGCGCGAGGCAGCGATGCCGTCCGGCGCGGGAAGTGGCCGCCGAGATGGAAGCCGTGGGAGGCCGGGAGTTCTTCATCGTCGACGACAACGTGGCGGGTAACCTCCACCGGACCCGGGAGCTGTGCCGCGAGCTTGCGCCCCTGAACATTCACTGGATCGGGCAGGCCGGCATCCACGTGGCTCGCGACCCCGAGCTGCTCGACCTGCTCGTCGAGAGCGGCTGCCGGGGCCTGTTGATTGGTATGGAATCGCTCGATGCGGCGAATCTCCGCGCCATGGGAAAAACTTGGAACACCAACGGAGGCGATTATGCCGAGAAGCTGAGGCCGCTTCGCGACCATGGGCTGGCCGTCTACGGCACGTTTCTTTTCGGCTACGACAACGACGACCGAGAGACCATCGACCGGAGCGTCGAGTTCGCCCGGAATCAAAAACTCTTTCTGGCGGCGTTCAACCATCTGGTGCCGTTCCCGGGAACGCCGGTCTACCGGCGGCTCTTGGCCGAGGGCCGCCTGCCGGTGGAGAAATGGTGGCTCGATCCGGACGGCCGGATGGGCGACGTCACCTTCCAGCCCCGTAAGCTCTCGGCCGAAGAACTCCAGGAGGCGTGTCTCGACGCACGCCGCAAGTTCTACCGTTGGGGCTCGATCCTGCGGCGGATGGGCGACCTCAAGGCGAACGCCAAAAACCCCAAGATGGCGGGCCTGTTCCTCACGGTCAACGCGCAGGCCCATTTCGACATCGACTTGCGCCAAGGGTTGCAGCTTGGCGCGGGACTCGGCCCATGGGAGACGGTCGATGAGCCGGTTTCAGTTTGAGCTGGCAACTGACGACGACGATCGGGCTCTCCGCGAGCTAGTGGCGGAAAGCCCGATGCCCGGAGCCGTCTCCGTCACGTTTCGCCGCGAGCCCAGCTTCCTGGGAGCGATGAAGGTCAACGGGCCCCTTTGCCAGGTGATCGTCATCCGCGACCGGACGACGGGCCGGATCGTCGGGCTGGGCTCCCGATCGGTGCGGAACATGTTCGTCAACGGCCGCACGCAGCCGGTGGGATACCTGGGCAACCTCCGCATCGCGAAACCCTATCGCGGCGCCGGCCTCTTGGCCCGGGGTTATGCCTTCCTTCGCGAGTGCCATGCCGAAGGTCCGGCGAGAATGTATCTGACGACGATTACCGACGAGAACCATCGGGCCATCCAACTGCTGACCTCCCGCCGGGCCGGATTGCCAAGCTACCATTACGCCGGCAAGTACCACACGCTCGTCGTTCCGCTGGGAAAACGGCGCCCTCGCGTGAAGAATCCGGACCCGGCCGTTTCCGTGCGGCCGATCCAGCCGGGCGACGTGAACGGGCTCTTGGAGTTCCTTCAGGCCGCCGGTCCAGAGCGGCAGTTTTTCCCCGACTATTCGGCCGACGAGTTCTTTACCGGCGAGGCCAAGTTCAAGGATTTAGAGCCCTCGGACGTGCTGGCAGCCTACCGTGACGGCGAAATCGTGGGCACCCTGGCCGCCTGGAACCAGCGGGGATTCCGGCAGATCGCGATCGACGGCTACGCCGGCCATCTCCGCTGGATGCGTTTGGCGGTTAACGGCTGGGCCGGATTGTCGGGACGTCCGCGCCTGCCCGCGCCGGGGAGTGAGCTGCGGTACGTCACGGCGGCGATACCGGTGGTCCGCGGCGACGACCCCGTCGTTTTCGCGGCCCTGCTAGGCTCGCTCATGGGTCGCCTTGCCGCCGAGCCGCATGACTTTCTGCTCGTGGGCCTCCATGAAGACGACCCCCTGCTTCCGGTTGCCAGGGCGTTCTCGGCGAGCTCGTATAGAGCCCAATTGTATTACGTCTGTTGGGACGACGGAGAGCCGATCCGCAAGGGGCTGGATGCCCGCGTGCCGTACATGGAGCTGGGATGCCTGTAGAATCGCCTAACAGCCCAGCCCGTATCGAGAGTCCCGCATGGCTGCCGCCGCAGGCCGCCGTAGGAGGAGCACCATGACCCCCGTCGGCCGCATTGTCAAAGTCGCCGACCTATCGTCGCGATCGCGAGACGAGATGTTCGCCCTGATGGACCGCTATTTCGCCGGCATGTCGCGCCCCACGTTCGATTCCGATTTGGACGAGAAGCAGTGGGTGCTCCAGCTTGTCGACCCGGCGACCGGCGCCGTTTGCGGGTTTTCCACGCAGATGCTCTTGGAGCTCGACGTGGAAGGCCGCTCCGTGTTGGCCTTGTTCTCGGGGGATACGATCGTGGATCGAGCGCACTGGGGCTCCACCGTGCTGGCCCGGCTTTCCGGGCGTCTGGCGGTCTCGCTGATGGACTCGCACGCGGACGCCGATCTGGTCTGGTTCCTGATCAGCATGGGCTACAAGACGTATCGCTTTCTGCCCGTCTTCCTCCGCGAGTTTTACCCTCGATACGACGCGCCCACGCCGCACTGGGCCAAGGCGACCATCGATGCCGCCGCGCGCGTCAAGTACGCCGAGCGCTACGATGCGCGGGCGGGCGTCATTCGGGCCGACCGCGATGCGTGCCGGCT
>JBDRTC010000446.1:0-2027 GCA_043824335.1 Planctomycetota bacterium
CGCGCAGGCTTATGGCGGAAATGGAAGTCAAGCCAAAACCAAGCGGGCGGTATCACAGTCCAAACCACCAACAGGATCTTGGGGACTTCGATGGGCACAAGCAAGAAAACGAAAAGGCCCGCAACGATCGCGGTTCCCAAGAAAAGAACGGGCGCGATCAGATCGACGCAGCAAGCGAGATGATCAAGCCATGAATTTCTATGCTCTGTCACGATTACGTACCTCACACGATCGGAATGTTGGCCTAACTCTATGAGTATCTCGTTTCCGCACATACCCGTAATTGGTGTCTTATGCGGGCAAATCTGCCAGACAACACGCTTCTTGAACACCCGATTCTCGGTAAACAAGTCCCTTGATGTCAAGGGGTTGGGAGATCGTGCCCGTTTCTCCGTGCCCTCCGTGGCTCCGTGGTGTATTCCTATTCCTTCTTCCGCCAGCTCTTGAGGTCCTCGCCGTACTCGTCGAGCGGCGGGGGGCCGAAGAGGTTGATGTATTGGCCGTCGACCTGGGCGGCGAACGTGGTGACGTGGCGGATGCCGCGCCGGCCGTACGTTTCCAAGTCCCGGCGGAACACAGTGCGGTCCCACGGAATCTTCACCCGGGGCGGACGCGGCGGCGCGAGGTGCCGGAGGAACCGCGACTCGTCGAGCCAGTATTCGAGTGCCTGGGCGCCGCCGCTCCCGAAAACATCGAGATTGGCGTCGAGATGGTCCAGCAGTTGGCCGTGGGTGTAGCCGGCGAACTGCGAATCGCGCTGGTTGAAGGGGACGTCGTAGTTGCGATGGATCGGCGCGAACTCCAGGAAAATGCCCTCGGCCGGCTTGACCTTCGTCGGCGGAGCGTACGTATTGGCATAGGCGAGATCGGCCAGCGAGGCACGCGCATCCAGCTCGCGGAGCGCGGCGAGCATCTGGTTTTCCAGCAAGAGCGCCTGATCGCTGTCGGAAAGCTCCCGGCATTTTTGGCAGTGGCACATCGGCCGGCCGTCGTCGATCCAATAGAAGTACCGGCCGGTCGTGGGGCGAAGCAGCCGGGCGAACCGCACTGCGTTCTCGCACGCCACCTCGACGGCCGCCTTCGAGTGGACGCAGAGGTTCCAGTCGGCGACCCGTTGGCCTTCGTCGTTCATGCGAAACATCGCCGGGTCTTTGGCGAAAAGTCCGCGGGGCAAGAGGTCGGCCATCGAGTGCAGCTCGTGCTCGACCTCGATTCCCAGCCGGCGGCAGCTTTCGAGAAACCGCCGGCCCTCGTCGGTTTTGACGAACGCGGCCACCTGGTGCGGAAACACGTGCGTGCCGATGGTCGAAAGCCCGGCTTGCTTCGCCCGCTCGGGCCAGTCCCAGGTGGTCAGATCGGAGGGGACCAGGACGACGCCCCGCGTCTTGAAGAAGGGCTCCTCGCCGGCAGGCGCCGCCGGCGCCGCTTGGGCCGCGACGCCTCCCAATGCCGCCACCGCCGCCGACCGCAAGAGATCGCGCCGTGAGATCGTGACACTCCCCTTGGGAGCAGCGGGGAGACAACTCCCTGGTTTGCGAGGGGGACAGTCCCATTTTCCCTGCGGGAAAATCGGGACAGTCCCCGAGATATTCTTCGCCAGCCTCTTATTGGGTCCGACGAGACTCGACATCGTTCACCTCCCATCCGGATTGTTCGCGGAGGTTGCCGCTTGTCCAACGGCTTCGGTCAGAGCACCAGCGTCAGCTTGAGCGAGTCTTTGGCGTTGGCCGGGTCGGCGTACATCTGGAAGGCTTCGGCGGCCTTTTCCCAGGGCATCCGCGGCGTGACCATGTCGACCAGGTCGACCCGCCCTTGGACGATCATGTCGACGGCCAACTGAAAGTACTCCTTGCACTCGGGCCCCATCGAGGTGATCAGCTCCGTCTCGTTCCCCACCGTGTGGAACCAGGGGAACGGCTGTTGTTCGGCGTGCGGCACGCCGAAGACGAAGAGGCGGCCTTGCCGCCGGGGCAGATGGGCGGCCATGTCGAGCGCGCCGGGTTTCCCCACCGCCTCGACGCAGAAGT
>JBDRTC010000447.1:0-8508 GCA_043824335.1 Planctomycetota bacterium
GGCGACGACGCGATGGGCAAGTTTCTTAAAGGGTTCGAGTAGAGGCCCGCCGCGTCTCCAGTTGGTGCGGCAGTTGTACTGCCGCACCTTCGTTTGGGGGCAGCAGTGCAACTGCTGCCCCAACCGCGACCGAGAACTGAGGAGGCTGTGCTCCGGCCGCCCCTTACAGCGTGCTCAGCTTGGCGAAGTTGAGCGAGGCCTGCATGGGGAAGACGCCGTAGATTCCGCGGGTGAAGACCAGGTCGATGAAGTCATCGGCCCTGAGAATCGGGCTCTTGGGAACAACGATTACGTCGGAGTCGGAGAGCCAGATTTCGCCGGCCGGACAGGGCTGGTTGCCGTTGAGCGCGGCTTTGAGGTCGATCATCGTGGCCAAGAGCCGCCAGTCGTCGCCCCGGCGGAAGACCACGATCTGCCGCAAGTGTGCCCCCACGTTCCAACTGCCCGCCATGCTCAATGCCTGGAGGGCCGTCGTGGGGCCGGTCAGCTCGAACCTTCCCGGGCTTCTCACCTCGCCCAGAACGTACACGAACCGTGGTGCCCGCTGGACGAGCACGGGAATCACTTCGATCCCCTCGATCTCTTCCCGGTAGCACTCGTTCAACTCTTGCTGCAATTCGGTGAGGGTCAGCCCCTGTGCCTGTACCGAACCGATCACGGGGAGCGAGATCGTTCCCTCAGGCGTGACCGTGGCGGTGCGGCCCTGGCCGCCCGACCCGTATCGGCTGTCGACCGCGGACCGCAGGTCTTCCAGTTTCGTGTTCACCTTCAGCGGAGTCACGGTGATGGCCGGCACGGGATAGTACTCTGTGTACAGCTTCTCGAGTTCGTCGCGGAGTTGCGCCACCGTGCGTCCCGTGGCGCGAATCTGGCCCAACAGCCGCAGCGTGATCGTGCCATCGGGCTGGATAATCAGTTCGCGGTCCAGGTCCTTGTCGGTAAACGACTCCACGCGAATCTCGTCGCCGACGTTCAGCAGATACGGTTGCGACGTCTCATCGCGGGTAACGCGGTAGACCAAGTCCAACAGATCGTCGACGCGAAGCCGGTATTCGGGCACGTGGGCAGAACGCTCGTGCCCGACATACTCCCCCTGGGCATAGGCCTGCCACGCAATGGCTCGGGCCCGTTCCCAACCGCCGCGGCACGACCGATCACACGTGGCGCAGTCGACCGCGCAAATGTTGCACGGGGCGGCCGGTCCCAGGGCCTGGCAAAGCCGGATGCCCTTATCCCCGTGCGCCACGCCACGATCGGTGGCCACGGCGTGCTCTGCCACTGCGAAAGCCTCCCCCACTCCGTAAGCAATCGGTTCGATCCGCCTTACCGCCGGGCTGTTCCAGTTGCTCGACAAGGGAGTTGCCGGCCTGGGCTGCTCGGCGCCGGGAGCGTCGCCGTATGATCGGGCGAAGGTGTTGGGGTCGACCCACTGGACCTGCGGTGTGGGAGTGGGCGACGGGCTTCGACGCCCCGCAGCCCGGGCCTGGTACATCTCTTGGTATTGTCGATAGGCCAGCTCGGCCAACTCGATCCGGCCAAGCTCATGATAGACCGCGGCCAGATTGTACCATCCGGCCGGCTGCCGACAGACCGACACCCCATGCTCCAAGGCGATTCGGGCCTCTTCATAGCGTCCGCCTTGGGCAAGCAGCACCCCAAGCTCGTTGGAGGGCATGTAGTTCCCGGGGCTCACCAGAAGGGCCGCCTGGTAGAAGGCCATTGCCTTGGGCATGGCCGCCCGAATGCTTACGCCTCTCTTGGTCACCATGGCCCGATGGAGATTTCCCAGACCGTAAAGGGCCATCGATCCGGTCAGCTCCTGGTCGGCTGCCGCCGCCAGTTGCTCCTGGGCGAAAGTGAAGTAGCACTCCAGCGCGCTCATGGGCGTCAGGCCACGGCCGGACGTGTCTTTGAGCACGGGAGTCCGATGTCCGCCAATGATGCTGGCAAGATCCAGGTCCGCCTCCAGCCGGGAGCCGGTGGGAAGAAAATCGTCGGCTTCCCGGATCGCGGCCCAACCGGCGGCCAACGCGCGGCTGTGCCGGTCGGTCTGGCGTTCCGCGTCCAATGCCTGGGCCACGAGCCGCAGGGCCATGACAAACTCCGCCCTCGCCGAAAAGTAGGCCTTTCGCCCGGCCAGCTCGAACCCGCGTCGCGAGTGTGCATCCGCCTCGCGAGCGATTAACTCCAAATTCCGCGAGCGTTGGACAACTCCGATCGGGTCTGCCGGGAGCAAACGGGGCTCGATACCGGAAAGGTTGTCGTCCGACGGGCGTTCCCGCTCAGGCGGCCCTGTGTTCCGCCTGGCCTCCGGTGTGTCCGAAGCCCCGCCGCTGGAGCCTGGCCGTTTGGGTACGGGGGGCAGTGCTCTTGTCCCTGGCGTCGATGGGGCATCAATTTCCGGGCTCGGAGGCGGACCGGCCGGGGGCTCGTTCAATCCGAACGCTCCGCGAAGCTCGCGCAGAAACTCCTCTTCGCTCGCTGCCGGAGGGCTGGACGCGACCGCTGAAGGCGAAAAAGGCCCACGCCGGACCGCTGGCTCGGAATCGGAAATCGGCTCGTTGAGATCGAGCCCGGCGGGAGTCCAGTCGTCCGGAAGCGAGGCCGTTTGGGGCGGAACCAGGCTCGGGCCTCCCGCTTCCCCGGCGGCGGGCTCCGGCAACGTCGTCGGCGGCAGACGTCGGGCAAGCGACCGCCTGGTTTCCTTTTCTTCGGCAGGAGGCGCGACGGGCGCGACCCCGGTTCCGGCAGTTTGCCTGGGTTGGGCGGACGACCAGAGCGCGCCGCCCAACAACACGACAACGAGCGGCAACGCCAGCCCCTGTGATATAACCGTTATGAGGCGATCTTTCATGACTTCCGTGATCCGTTGCCACCCCTGCACGCCGGTCCGCGGCGCCGCTCGGGAGATTCTGCCTCAAGAGCGATCGACCACCCTCTCCGGCGGCGCTGAGCAAAACTCGGCGAGTCCACTTCCCGTGCCGGGCGCCGGGCCGAACAGTCGTCACAGTTCGTCCGAGCCGCCCCGGCGCATCCCTCATCCTCGCCACATTTTCGCTCAGCCGGGCTTGTTCACAGCGGCTGGCCGCCGGCTTGACTTCGCCGCGATCGCCCGTCGAGCAGCCCGTTGAAAAAGGCGAGTTGGACCTATAGGCTACCGGCATGCTGCTGTTCAAGAAGAAGTTTCTGCCCGCGATCCGGCGGGGCGAGAAGACGCAGACGATCCGGCTCTGGAAACACCGGCGACTCCGCGCCGGCCAGAGAAGCTATATTCCCGGGGCGGGCTACATCCGGGTCGTCACGGTCGAGGAAGTGCAACTGGACACGCTCTCTGACGACGACGCCCGGCCGGACGGCTTCCAATCGGCCGAGGCCCTTCACGCGGAAATCAAGCGGCTCTATCCGGAGCAACTGGCTGCGGGCCACCAAGCGTATCGCGTCGTGTTTGAGCTACTCCCCGCGGAAGAGCAAGAGAAACAAGCCAAGGCAAGGCGAAGGAAGTGACCCGCACGTTCGCCGGAGGGCAGACAACTCAGAGCCGAAGCAGCTCGAACAACGATTGGGCCACCGCCTGCGGGTCCCAGGCGATGGCCAGGATGACGGAGAGCGCCAGCAAGCCGCCGGCGCTCAAAAGAACCATGGCCTGGGGGTTCCGCGGCACCTCCAACCGGCTCAGCGCGGCGCCCAACGCCAACTCCAATTGCCGCCAGCCCTGATGATTCTGGTCCGGACCGGTCGCTACCAGCGAGACGTTCCGCCGCGTCGGCAGTCCCTCCACGTGCAATTGGACCCCCAGGCTCGGCAGCACCGAACCGTCGCCGGCCCAGCGGGCTTTCGCATCCAGCTCGGCGACCAGTTCGGCCAGGATGGGCCGAAGCTCCTCCTTGGTGATGTTGTAGATCACCAGGCGCGGCTGCAGCAAAAGCAGGAGCAGCACCGACGAGAGGGCGTAAAGCGCAATGAGCAGCACCCAGATGAAGGGCCCGAAACGGAGCGAGGCGGTCACCGGGAAGAACAGCTCGACCGGACCGACGATCACCAGCCCCGACACGGCCAGCCCCAAAGCGGCCGCGTCCCGCGTGCCCGAAACCAGGAAGGGCCGGCGGAACAGGTTGATCGCCCCGATCAAGAGCACGTAAATGGCCACCGGCCCCAAGGCCAGACACAAACGGAAAGGGTCCATCAATCCGAGGCTCCGCGGCAGGCCGCAAACGCTTCCACGCGCAGGCCTGACCCACCGCTGTCAAAAAAGTGCCGGTCGAGAAAAGGGCCGATCGCTTGGGTTACGAGAGGGTATTGTAGAGGGGCCACGATCGGGGGTCAATCGGCGGAGCGGCTCGGGTTCTCCGGTCCGTTCGCGATTCCGCCCCCAGGCTCGTCGGCTCGCCCGTTGCCGCGGGTCCGCTTGAGACGACGCAACTCGTCCTCCAAGCGGGCCTCTTCGACCACGTGGTTCTGCCTCAGCCGGCTGAAGTGATAGCGGGTCGACACCATGTCGGCAACGGCCAGCAGGCCGAGCCAGACGACCAGGAGCAGCACGCCCGTCCAAAAGACGACCACCACCAGCGGCGGCGCCCCGTAGACCATCAGCAACCGGCCCACCAGCATCCCCAGCCCCACGAATCCCAGCATGGCGCTGGTCTGCATCCGGCGACGGAACTGCCGACGGTGGTAGTCGAACTCCTTCGGCCCCAGTTGGCTCTCCTGGCGCAGGACCGCGCGCCAAGTCGCAAAGTGGCTGTTCATCAACCACGCCGCGGCAAGCCAGAGCACCAGGGCAATCAACGCCGAAGACCAGATTTCCACGACAATTCACGGCACCCAGGTCACAACAAGAGTTGACAAACCACTACGCCGCGTAGGACGCATCACGGCGTAGAACGCGGTCGCAGGCCACGCAGACCGAGTCGACGTCGATCGCTTCCATGAACTTGCTCGACGCGTTTCTTCGCCGCCGCGTGGACCCGCGGCAGACCATCTTCTGCACCACGGCGTGTCCGGGGCCGTACGGTCCGTGCCGCTCGGCGGGCCACGGACCGTAAAGCCCGACGCACGAGGTCCCCACGGCCGCGGCCAAGTGCAGCGGGCCGCTGTCGGAGCCGAGGTAGAGCCGGGCGCGGCGTGAGAGGGCGGCCAATTCCGTCAGGCTCATCGGCGGGGCGAGCCGGGCGTGCCCCTCCGAGTCGGCCACGATCCGCTCCGCCCACGAGCGGCCCTCGTCGCCCGCCCAGACGACCATCGACGGCAGGCTCCAGTCCTCGCCCAGATAGCGTGCCACCGCCGCGTACCGGTCCGGGGGCCACCGCTTCGACGGCCAGCCTGCCCCCGGATTGATCACGCAAAAGCCTCCCTGGCAGTCGGCCTGGCGCGCGATCTCCTTGGCGGCGATCCGATGGGTTCGGTGATCGGTGATCTCGAAGCGGACCTCGGGCGACTCGATCCCCAGCGGCCGCAACAGTTCGAGATAGACGTCGATGATGTGTTGCGATTTCGACGTCACCCGCTCCGTGTAGAACCACCGGCTCAGCTCGCGCGCGTTCCGGTCGGCGAAACCGATCCGCCGCTTGGCGCCCGAAAGCCAGGCCGCCACGGCACTCTTGGTGAGTCCCTGGAGGTCGATCGCCACGTCGGGCTCAAGCCCCTGAAGCCGGTGCCGAAGCCGGCGGACGATCCGAGGCGATTTGAGCCATTTCTTGGGAAGCGTAACAAGCTCGTCGAGTGCCTGGTGTCCTCTGAGCAACTCGGCCGCAGGCGCTTCCACCACCCATGACAGCATTGCCTGCGGAAACCGCTCCCGGAGCGCGTTCAACACGGGAAGCCCGTGGATCACGTCGCCGATCGCGCTGAGGCGGACGATCAAAATCCTGGGCGGTCGCGAGCCGGCGGCTGAAGGCGTTTTCACGTGCGTTTCTCCCTCTGGGTGCCCTCGGCAGTCCGGCATTATACGGATCACCTGAACGATCTCCCAATAGACGTTCTCCCCTCCAACGGGATACAATGGGATAACCGCACACAATAGGATAGAACCCGCTTGCGGTTTTTCCTCTTCGACGCAACCGATCTCCCGGGAACCGGTCCCCCTCCGCCAAATGGCCCGACGCCGATCCAGCTCCAGACCCGCTGCCGAGTTCCTACCCATGACCCCCGAGGAGGTCGCCGCCCGGGGATGGGACGCCGTCGATGTCGTCTTCGTCACCGGCGACGCCTACGTCGACCATCCCAGCTTTGCCATGGCGCTGCTGGGCCGGCTTCTGGAGAGCGAGGGCTATCGAGTGGCGATTCTCAGCCAGCCCGACTGGCACTCCCCCGAGCCCTGGCGCTCGTTCGGACGGCCCAGGCTCGCGTTTGCCGTCAGTGCCGGCAACATGGACTCGATGATCAACCACTACACGGCCAACCGGAAGGTCCGAAACCTCGACGCCTACAGCCCCGGCGCAGCGATCGGACGCCGACCCGACCGGGCGACCCTCGCCTACTGCCAACGGGCCCGCGAAGCGTTCGGGGGCGTGCCGGTCATCGCTGGCGGCGTCGAGGCCAGCCTCCGCCGGCTGGCCCACTACGACTATTGGAGCGACAAGGTCCGCCGCCCGATCATCCTCGACGCCAAGGCCGACCTGCTCGTCTACGGCATGGGCGAGCGGGCACTGCTGGAGATCCTCCGCCGTTTGAAAGCCGGGGAAACGGCCGACCAGCTCCGCAATGTCCGTGGCGTGGCCTATCGGCTGGGGGCTAGCGAATCGCCGCCGGGCGAAAATGCGATCACGCTCCCCAGCTACGAGGAAGTGGTCCGCGACAAGCGGGCGTTCTCCGAGATGACGCGGCTCGCCCATCGGGAAACCAATCCCGAAAGCGCCCGCACGCTCGTCCAGTTCCACGACCGCGAAGCCGTGGTGGTCAACCCGCCCGCGATGCCCCTTTCAGAAGCCGAGATCGACCGCGTTTACGGGCTTCCGTTTACGCGGCGTCCGCACCCTAGCTACGGCGACCAGCCGATCCCGGCCTATGAGGTCGTCAAAGACTCGATCCAGATCACGCGGGGCTGTTTCGGCGGTTGTGCGTTCTGCTCGATCGCGGCCCACGAGGGACGCGTCATCCAGAGTCGCAGCGAGGAGTCGATCCTGGCCGAAATCCGTCGCATGGCCGGGGACCCGCAATTCTCGGGCACCGTAACCGACCTGGGCGGTCCCACGGCCAACACGTACCGGATGAATTGCAGCCGGCCCGAAGTAAGAGCGAAATGCCGCCGGGCGAGCTGCCTCCATCCGACCGTCTGCAAGCTGCTTGCGACCGATCACGGGCCGCTCATCCGGCTCTTGAAGGCGGCCCGCGACGAGCCGGGCGTCCAGCGGGTGCTCGTCGCCTCCGGCATCCGCACCGACCTGGCTCAGCGGAGCACGGCCTACCTGAGCCACCTGGTGCGTCACCACGTGGGCGGGCACCTGAAGGTCGCCCCAGAGCACGCCGACCCCGAGGTGCTCCGGCTGATGAAAAAGCCAACAATCGACGATTTCGACCGCTTCGCCCGGCAATTCGCCACGCTCTCGGCCCAGGCAGGCAAGGAGCAATACCTGGTGCCCTACCTCATCGCGGGCCACCCGGGGAGCGATCTTGCGGCGATGATCGAGCTAGCCCTCTACCTGAAGCGGACCGGCTACCGGCCCGAGCAGGTTCAGGACTTCATCCCCGGCCCGTTCGACCTGGCCACCTCGATGTACCACACGGGCCTCGACCCGACGACCGGCCAGGAGGTCTACGTTCCCAAAGGCGCCCGAGAACGCCGCCAGCAACGGGCGCTCCTCCAATTCTGGATGCCCGAACACTACCCCCACGTCCGCCAAGCCCTCGAACAAGCCAACCGCCCGGACCTGATCGGCGATGGGCCCGCATGCCTCATCCCCGCGAAGCTGCCGAAGGGAGCCGGAAGGCCACCCCATCGCCGTCGAAGCTCGACCAAATCCCCCGCCTCCTCCAGCGGCTACCGGCCGCGTCGAGGAACCGCACGGATTCGGCGGCGACGTTCGCGATAGACTGACCGGCGAGACGCCATAAGCTGTCTAACCTCGTTCCCAAGCTCCGCTTGGGAACGCCTCGGGTGCTCGGTCGCCACACCCCTTCAAGCGCTGGGCCGACACCGCTGCGGGGCCGTGAGCTGGACGGGGAGCGGATCGAGGAAGTGCCGGAGTTTGGAATGCAGTGATGAGGGGGCAGGCCGTAGTAGCAAGCGGCCCAGTAGCCGGACTGAGAATCCGGTAGAGGCACCACGGGGTAGACTGACGCGATTGGCCCCGAGGGTAATCCGAGAGCCTGCCGCGATTGTGCTCGGCCATCATGGGCAGGAACCCAACACTCAAGTCCCCCCGGGAGATGCAGCGCCGGGGGCCTACCGCGCGCCCCGCAATTCGATCGTTTTCTCGGAGAACGGTTATGAGCTGGCAACACAAGAACCGTGGGCTGCGGAACTCTCACCTGTATCTCGGGTCTTTGCAGTTGTGGCTCTCCGAGAACACT